>DATMYT010000001.1:0-2683 GCA_035560855.1 Negativicutes bacterium
GCGTTATACACAAAAAAAACATTGTTTGGATATGGAAAAATAAGCGCTATTATTGCTGTTACGACGCTTGTAGCTGTCAGCGGCGTTTGGTTTCACTATTTGACGCTTATTGATCACGAATATCAGCAGGATATCCAGACAACCAATGCAGTCTCCGCCAACCTGTTGTTAGCCTACGATGAAAATATTCGGCGTAATTTTGAAAACATTGATGACGTTCTGGGTTCCCTGAAGCAGGAGTATGAAAAAAATGGGTTGATCAGGCCTGAATCGATAACGCATATTTATTCCACGAAATCTCTTCCGGTGTTGCATATTTCCGTTATGGGTGAAAAGGGAGATATCTTTGTCAGTTCCAACCCCGAACAAGTAAAAGAAAACAGGAACTATCGGGAATATTTTCTGAAACACCGGGAACGGGATCTTCGATTACTGCTTGTATCCAGAGCTGTTCCGGAACAAGTATTCCAAGAGAATATGGTTTGGACCTTTCATCTCAGTTATCGTTTGAATAAACCGGATGGAAGTTTTGGCGGAGTTGTTGTTGCCGCCGTCGATCCCTTGTATTTCGCAAGACTATTTCGCCAAATGGACTTGGGAAATGGAGCAGCAATTGCCATGCAAGATATGGAGGGCAATGTGCTGGCAAGGCAGATGGGGGATGAATTCTCTGCCGGGATGAATATTGCCGGCGCTGACTTATACAAGCATTTACGACAATCTGAACGGGGATTTTATAGCACTGCTTCGTCCATTGACAATGTTCGTCGTTTCATCAGTTATTTTCGGATGCCGGAGTACCCCATAGTCTTGGCAATCTCTGAACGAGAGACAGAGGTGTTAAAACCGTTTTATCAACGCCGAAGTGAATATTATGCGTCTGCGATCATGGAGAGCCTGCTTTTGATCGGAGCATGCTGGCTGCTGATTTTGATGGAGAAAAGGTTGCGGGAAGTCAATGAAAATTTGGATCGTAAGGTGGAAGAGCGTACCAAGGAGTTGGATGGCGCCAATGAAAAGCTGACGGAGCAGAATTCAGAACTGGAAGCCATGAATGGAGAACTGGAAGCTCTAAATGAAGAACTTCATCGGCTTACACTGGTAGACGGGCTGACGGGCATTGCAAATCGTCGCTATTTTGATGAATACCTTGAACGGGAATGGCGGACAGGACTGCGGCAACAAAAGTCGCTATCCCTTATCATGGCCGACATCGATTTTTTCAAGCTGTATAATGACACCTACGGGCATCAAAGCGGCGATGACTGCTTGAGAGACCTTGCCAGCGTTTTGGATAAAAGCATCAAACGGGTCACGGACCTTGCTGCCCGATATGGCGGCGAGGAGTTTACTGTTATATTGCCGGATACGGATTTGGCCGGCGCCCTGATTGTCGCCGAAAAAATCAGGAAACGGGTGGAAGACATGCAGATCGCAAACATTGAGGCTCCGGGCCGGTGGGTTACGATCAGCCTTGGAGTGGCCTCGATGGTGCCCTCCACGGGAGAGTCGTCCTCTTCACTCATCGCTCTGGCGGATAAAGCTATGTACCAGGCGAAAAAATCCGGGCGCAACCGGGTGGTAAGCGCCTAAAGAATCCTTTTGTACGTCAATGGTTCCCTACCGACATGGGGGATGGAGCGATTCGTGCGTCCATCGACAGGGCAGGGCTTATAAACTTCCACACATAGGAAACGATGCTGTCGAAAAGGTCTTCCAGCGTGTCAGGCAAAATCGAGTCCTGAACGAGTGCATCATCGACGGCTTCAGCTGCGACCGGACCCGCAAACGATACGAGTGATATCAGTGTGATCAGAAAGATCACCAAACAATTCGTTGCTTTCGACATGTTTATCCCTCCCTACGTGAGCTTCGCGTCCAAAGATTACTTCTTCATATTTTCATCATAGCCTTAACTTGTGACAAAGCTGTGACGCAAGTGTGAACAATATATAAAAAAGCAACCGGAACCATGAAGGATTCCGGTTGCTTTTTGTATGTCTGGGTGAAAAGGCAGTAGTGCTTTAGAAGCCCATGAGATATTTTATTTCATTACAGTTTTTCGTTGTAGTAAGCAGTTCCAACAGGGTATAGGCAACGTCCATGGCGGTAGCGGGCGCATACGACGTAATAATGTTGCCGTCGATTACGATGGGGTGGTTGACGACGTTTACGCCGAAGGACGCCAATTCTTTTTGGCGATAGCCGTCTCTCAAATGATAAGTCGTGCCGCGACGGCCGGTCAGGACACCACTTTTCCCAATGGGCAGGGCGCCAACACAGATTGAAGCGATGATTTTTCCCGCCTGGTCAAACTTTCGAATCACGGCTAAAAACTCATCACTATAGGCGTCCGCATAAAAACCCTTGGAATCGTAGCCGCCGGGGATCGCCAACGCATCGAACTCTGTCACATCGACTTCCGAAGCGAGCAGCTCGGGGATCACCTTCAGCCCTCCCGTGCAGGTCAGCTGCTTTCGTAGGCCGCAAGAGACCACTTTGGTCGAGCCATCGCCTTCTTCAAGGTTCCAATCCAACACATCGGTAAAAACACTCGCTTCATAGGCTTCAAAACCGTTGGCTAGTAACAACAGAACCTGCTTCATCCGTCGTGCCTCCCCACTCATAATTTTTTAAGCACTATCGTACTGCAAAATTAGTAATTTAGCAACTACGGATCGGG
>DATMYT010000002.1:0-5191 GCA_035560855.1 Negativicutes bacterium
AGTCGACCATGGAGCAAGTTCATCTCCAGCCGGACAATATCGGACTGCAAAAAAAACTGATCAACCTGACCCAGCAAATGGACGCTGCCGACGCATGGACGTTGGAAAGCGAGGCCAAGACTATCCTGACACGGCTCGGCATTCTTGACTTTACGGCGCTTGTCAGTAGTTTGTCAGGTGGGCAGCGCAAACGGATCGCGCTTGCCGCTGCGTTGATCAATCCGGTCGATTTGTTGATACTTGATGAACCGACCAATCATATCGACAACGATATGGTGGCTTGGTTGGAGCAGTATCTGCAAGGATATAAAGGTGCGTTGCTGATGATTACGCATGATCGGTATTTTTTGGATCGGGTTGTAAACCAGATCATCGAAATCGATAAAGGCAGATTGTATAGCTATACTGGTAACTACGGCGATTTTCTCGTCAGCAAATCGGAACGGGAAGAACAGCAGGAGAGTAGTGAGTTCAAGCGGCGAAATATATTGCGCAATGAATTGGCATGGATACGTAGGGGAGCACAGGGGAGATCTACCAAACAAAAAGCCCGGATCGAGCGATTTGAACAGCTTAGTGCACAAAAAACCGATCTTCCAACCGGTAAGCTGGAGATGGAGGTTGGCGCCAGCCGATTGGGTCGCAAGATCATTGAACTGAAAGATGTTTCTTACGGATATGGCGAAGAAGAGCTGTTTCGGAACTTTAGCTACAATGTGCTCAAAAATGACCGCGTCGGAATTATCGGACCGAACGGTAGCGGCAAATCCACCTTGCTCAATCTTATTTCAGGACGGTTGGGTCCTAAAATAGGTTCAGTCGAGATTGGACAAACCGTAAAAATAGGTTATTTTTCCCAGGAAAGCACCGAAATGGATGAGTCACTGCGAGTGATCGAGTACATTCGCGAAGAAGCCAATTTCATTACCACATTGGATGGAGAAAATATCAGCGCATCGCAGATGTTAGAGCGTTTTTTGTTTTCGCCGAATGTCCAGTGGATGCCTATCGCCAAGCTGTCCGGCGGGGAACGCCGCCGTCTGTTTTTGCTCCGAATTCTAATGGGGGCGCCCAATATTCTCTTGTTGGATGAGCCTACCAACGATCTGGATGTGCAGACATTAACCATTCTGGAAGACTATTTGGATGATTTCCCCGGTGCGGTGATTGTTGTATCACATGACCGATATTTTCTGGACCGGGTAGTGGACAAAGTTTTCGCCTTTGAAGGGAATGGAGTGGTCACGCAGTCTGCCGGAGGATATACTGATTATCAGGAAAAACGGGGAGTGCCGGAACTGGCCGCCAAGGTAAAAGGAAAGAATGATTCCGAAAAGAAACCGACAGCTCCAGAGACGGCAAGGACTCTTCGTAAATTTACGTTCAACGAGCAACGTGAATATGATGGAATTGATGAAGTGATTGCCGGAGTGGAGCGGGAAATGCAGGAAGTCGCTGCTCGTATCAACACCGCCGGATCTGATTTTGAACTGCTTGAGAAGCTGACTGTTACGCAGAACGCATTGGAACGCCAATTGACTGAACTGTTGGAGCGATGGACTTATCTAAATGAGTTGGCTGAGGAGATCCAAAAAGGCAGGGAAACGACTCGTTTGGATTGAAAGTTTACAATAAAACAGATTGCCAACGCACAACAAGGATGAAAGTGAGATGGGTAGAGATGAACATGAGAAAAGTAGTATGCGCACTTGTAATCGGAGTCTGTCTGTGGATGGGGGGAGGAAACACCATTTTGCAGGCGGCAGCGAACCCCTATGCGGTGGCTGGGATTGAGAATGCTGCAGAGTTTGAGAAGACCTTCGCTTCGTTGCAGGCCGCTGTTGCGGCCAATGACCGGGGCAAGGCGGCGGATCTTATTTTGTATCCATTACGGGTCAATGGCTGGATGGATGAAACCAATGGCAAGAGCACAGTCCAATTTGCAACCAAGCAAGAAGTGATGGACAATTACGATGAAATTTTTACGACCCAAGTCAAGGCAGCGATTGCCAAGCAGAAAGTTGCGGATCTGTTTGTGAATTGGCAGGGAGTCATGGTTGGCAAAGGCGAAGCTTGGTTATCCGTTTCAGGGAAAGAGCCGCGACGTTACGGGATTATTGCCGTCAATCTGACGTTGTGATTTATGATTGTTGTCAGCGCATGTCTTGCAGGAATTGCATGCAGGTATGATGGGGCTGCTTTTCCCTGCGAGAAGGTAGTAAAGTTGGTCGAATCAGGGCAGGCGGTTTGCGTTTGTCCGGAAGTTCTCGGTAGACTTTCCATTCCCCGACCACCGGCGGAGATTGTGGGAGAACGGATAATAACAGTTGCGGGGCAGGATGTGACGGCCCAATATCAGGAGGGAGCGGCAGCTGCGCTGCAGATCACTTTGAAAGCCGGTTGTTATCAAGCCACCCTAAAAGCGCGTTCTCCCTCCTGCGGATCGGGAAAAGTTTATGATGGTAGTTTTTCCGGCAAGATAGTGAAGGGGGATGGAATCTTTGCCCAAATGTTAAAGCAGGCGGGGATTGTCGTATATACCGATGAAGAATTTTAATGCCGTAAAATGCAGAGTCACAATCGAAGGTTGGGGGATGAGACTGCTCCGAGGTTTCGCGCAGACCACCGCTTATCTCATGTCTTCAGACATTCTAAGTATGAAAAAACAAAGTGGTTTTTACGGGGATTTGTATTTTAAAGAAATCCTAGGTGAGTTGGATTGAATAAAAAGATAGGTGAAGATTTAGCATGAAGATTGGTGCACGCATCTTGAAAACAGGCGTTGCTGTAACCATTACGATGTATTTGTGCAAAATGTTGAATCTGGAACCGGCTTTTTTTGGCGCGGTGTCCGCTGTAGTAAATATGCAACCGTCGATTTTTTTGACGGTTAAGACGGCGAAGGACCAAATTTTAGTGCATATCATTGGTGTTGGATTCGGATTGCTTTTTGGATACTTGATCGGTGGTAGCCCACTGGTGATGGGGATCGTAAGCATTCTGCTCATTGCGGTGTATATCAGGCTGGGACTCAATAGCGGAATCTCCACGGGGATCGTTGCGGCAGTCTTTGTGATGGGCTCCAGTCAGGAACTGTTTTTGCCCCATGCATTAAACCGAACGGGTGTTATTTTTGCAGGATTAACGACAGCCATGTTCGTAAATGTGCTTCTGTGGCCACCACGTTATAGCCGACAATTCAAAGTCAAACTAAGAGAAAGCAACGAGACGGCTGTGGCATATTTTTGTCAGGCAGTCGAAGAGTATGTAAAGCTGGAAAACGAAATGCCGGATATGAATCAGGCAGAAAAAATACGGGCTCATTCACTCAATGCCGCGGTTCGGACATTGTCAGGATTATTGCTGCGTGAAGGAGAGGTGCCGACCATAGGTTCGCCGAAGCAGAGCCAGTGGCTGGTGTTGGCCGAAAAACTTATTGATTACAATGAGACGCTTACAGAAAAAGCCGACAGGATTTATGAATTGCTGCCGGTACGTCTGGAGCGGAGACATCAGGCGGGAGATCTGCCGATCAGCGATGAATTTAGGGAGATACTGACGATTTTGGGGCAAGGGTGTGCAGGCATTCAAAGGGTCAATGCAAAACTGCGCTCGGTCATTGTCGATGGAGAAGATGCTGCAACGGAAGAAATCAGCGAAGTATATTGGGAAAAGTTGACGATTGCCATTGAACACTGGCAATCAAAACTTACCAGCAGTTATTATGTGCACGCGCTGATTGAAGCTGCTGTTACGGCTAATGAGATCAAGTGGGCCGCCCGACAGGGCAAACAACTTTTACAGGACAGCGCAGGCGACGGAGAGAAAGGATGAAGGCTTGGGGATGCTAGATGCAGAGTATTTTATAGAAAAGCTGGGACTGGAACCGCATATTGAAGGCGGGTATTGTAAAGAACTATATCAAAATTCCCGGCGTTTCGATGACCGCCCGATTTCTTCCACGATTTATTATTTGCTAAAGTCCGGGCAGGTATCCAAGTTCCATCGGCTCAAATCGGATGAGCTGTGGTTTTATCATTGCGGATCCCCAATGCTAGTGCATGAGATCAATTCTGCAGGGGACCTGTCCACAATAAGACTGGGATTGCGTGTGGAACATGGATATCAGCCGCAAATTCTGGTTCCCGGCCATACGGTTTTTGGTGCTGAAGTGGCGGAGCCGAATTCTTTTTGTCTGGTTAGCTGCATGGTATCCCCAGGGTTTGATTATCGTGACTTTGAACTATTCTCAAGCGAAACATTGAGTCGGATTTTTCCCCAGCATCAGACCATTATCAGGCGTTTGAACGGGATCTAGAAAAAATGAACAAGGAGGATACATTGTGCTGAAAGAATTCAAGGAATTTATCATGCGGGGAAACGTGTTGGATTTGGCTGTCGGTATTATTATCGGCGGCGCTTTTGGCAAAATCGTATCCTCGTTTGTGGCTGACATCCTGATGCCGCCGCTTGGGTTGATTATGGGAAAAGTCAGTTTTCCCGATTTGTTCATCAATCTTTCCGGCACACACTATCCGAGCGTTGCGGCGGCTAAAGCCGCGGGAGCCCTTACGATCAATTATGGGATATTTATCAATACGGTGATTGATTTTCTGATTGTGTCTACGGCTATTTATTTCCTAGTCGCGCAAGTCAATTTCCTAAACAAGAAACCGGCGGAAGTTCCGCCGGCAACCAAGGAGTGCCCTTTCTGCATATCCGCGATTCCCATCAAAGCTGTGCGTTGTCCGCATTGCACATCCAATCTCGAATAGATATCTATTCGAGATATAGGAAAGTCACCGTCTTTTTCAGATCTGGGTGAAGACTATTGTAGACTGGACATTCTTTGGCGGCAAGCTCCAAAATCTTTTTCTGTTTGGCACTGTAGTTGTTAGGCGGAAATGTGAACTGGGCGACTAGTTCGACGATGCGGCGAGGATCGGTTCCCATAACTTTGACGGTTTCAACTTTGGCGCCATCTATGCTGAACCCATGCGTTTTCGCAGCAATTCCCATGATCGTGAATACGCAGGCGCCATATGCCGTGGCGACAAGGTCCGTCGGCGAAAAAGCTTCGCCGCGTCCCTGATTGTCCGTAGGTGCATCGGTGATTAATTTGCTGCCGGATTGGAGATGAACTGATTCGGTGCGTAGGTCTTTGAGATAAGTTGTTTGCACTGTCGCCAAA
>DATMYT010000003.1:0-3676 GCA_035560855.1 Negativicutes bacterium
GGCGATTGGCGGCGGAATGGTGATGCCTGTCAGTATGAGTATGATTCGTATTATCGTTCCGCGGGAAAAAATGGGAATGGCAATGGGAATCTGGGGTGTGTCAGCGATGGGGGCTCCCAGCCTCGGGCCAACGCTGGGCGGATATATCGTCGTTCATATGGGGTGGCAATGGATTTTTACGATCAATTTGCCGATCGGTTTGATAGCCATCGCGTGGGGCCTGATCGTACTTCGGGAAACCCCGAAAAAGACCGGACTAAAACTGGATTGGTTCGGTTTTGTCCTCAGTGCTTCGGCCTGTTTTGCATTGCTTTTAGCTCTCAGCAAAGGGCAGGATGAAGGCTGGACCTCGCTGTACATCATGAGTTTGTTTATTTTTGCAACAGGAGCACTGGTGCTTTTTGTCTTATGGGAAAACGCTATCACAGATCCGTTGATCGATCTGGGGATTTTGAAAAACCGAACGTATTGCGCCAGTTTGGTGTCGGTTTCCTTGTCAAATATAGCGATGTATTCGATTACTTTTTTGATGCCGATCTACTCACAGACTCTTCGCGGCCTGACACCGCTGCAATCGGGCCAAGTAACAATGCCCAGCGCTTTGGCGATTGCTCTAATGATGCCAATCAGCGGACGTCTATTTGATAAATTCGGCGCCGCGCCGCTTTGTGTCTTCGGCTTTAGTATTGCCGGATACTATAGTTATCAGCTGCATACTCTTACAGCCGATACCAGCTTTACCGATTTGCAGTGGATTCTGGTGAAACGCTCAATCGGACTGGGGCTCGCCATGATGCCGGTATCGACTGCCGGAATGAATACTATTCCAAAACAACTTGCTGCCAGGGCTTCCGCCATCAACAATGTCGTGCGTCAAATCGCCGGGTCTTTTGGCATTGCTCTCATCACGTACGTCATGATGCATCGACAAATTTACCACAATGCTTGGTTCTCCGAAAGTGTGAATTGGTCTTCTAGCGCTACAATCATGGCAATAAAAAACTTGGAAAGCTTCGTCATCCACAATGGTGTTTCCGGCTCAACCGTCCTGTCGCGCACGGGAGCGGAAATGTTGCTGAGTTCCATGCTACAGGAACAGGCCTACCTTACCAGCATTAACGATGCGATGCTTGTTCCGGCGGGAGTGGTCGCCTTGATCGTCCCATTGGGATTTTTGTTAAACAAAAAAGCTGTCGAAATTGAGAACGCCAAGCAGCAATCCCGTTTCGAGCAGGAGTCGTTAGAACGCTTGCGTTAGCTTTTTAGCGGAAATGTAATATAATCAAAGTGCGATTCGTTTAGATTTCGAATGGGAGTGAAACGAAAAATGTCGGTGAAATTGATTATCCTCGGACTGCTTATGAGCGGCGAGAAACATCCGTATGAAATGCAACACATCATGAAAATGCGCAAAATGGACAAATTTGTAAGTCTATATAAAGGCTCGCTTTATTATGCCGTCGATCAGTTGAAGAACGAAGGGCTAATCGAAGTAGCTCAGATAATCAAGGAAGAAAAACGGCCGGATAAGACGGCTTATAAAATAACTGAAGCGGGAAAACATGAGTTTCAAGAGCTTCTTATGTCGCAAATGGCGAAGAACGAGCAGCATTATGATCCCTTATATACCGCCCTCATATTTGCCCGTTATGGCGACAGTCAACGCATCGCCGAAATAATACTGCAAAAAATCCGCGGTGTAGAGACGAAAATTGAATCGATTGAAAAAGTCTTGACGGAACTACCGACCGAGCTTCCACGGTCGGTCCATTATATTTACAGGGGATTGCTCGAAACGGCCAAAGCAGAAGCAAAATGGCTGCAAGATTTGTATGCCGATGCTGTGGAGGATCGCCTGAAATAAATGTAAGGAGCGCGTGTCATGGATTTTACTAAGCTCCAATATTTCTTGATGGTCGCCGAAGAAGGGAATGTTACGAGGGCTGCAAATCGGTTACACATGGCGCAGCCTCCTCTCAGTCGTCAGATCAAGACTTTCGAAAATGAACTGGGCGTTCAATTGGTCGAAAAAGTTGGCCGCCAGATCAGGATAACCAAAGTCGGCCAAGCTTTGCAAGAGCGAGGCGAACAAATCTTAGAGTTGGTGAAAAAAACCGAAAAAGAGTTGAAAGATCTGGAACAAGGCGTTCAGGGCACACTGTGCATTGGGAGCGTAGCCTCTTGGTGCGCCATGCTTTTGCCGGACAGGATAAGTTTGTTTAATCAACGCTACCCTGCCATTCAGTATCAACTGAGGGAAGGTAGCGTACAGAGGATTAAAGATCTATTGCACAGCGGAGTCATCGAAATTGGAATTATCCCCGGCCCTGTCGATTCGGAGCTGTATGAGTCGTTAGAATTGCCCAAAGTGCCGATTGTAGCCGCAATGAGTGCAAAATGGGATGATGCTAAAGACACGCAAGAACTCAATCTGCTCCAACTCGCAAATAAACCGCTGATTCTTCATCGGCGAAGCTGTGAAGCTGTCGAAAAATTTTTTCGCCTATACCAGAAGACGCCCCATATCCTCTGTATACAAGACGATGTCCGATCTATCCTGGCGTTAGCCAATGCCGGCGTCGGCGTGGCTCTTGTATCTAAAATGACTACCCAACTTGTTCAGAGTACTACTATGGTTTATAAAGAAATCACCTTCCCGTCGTTGGAGCTTACGTTAACTGTGATTTGGATGAAAAATCGTTATATCTCCAATGCTGCCAAACGTTTTTTGGATACTTTTCGCGCTCAACCACAACCTGCCAACTGACAAAAAAGGACTGCTTGCGGCAGTCCTTTTCTTTTAATGTTCACTTCGAAACGTCTAGAATTAGTTACTGTTGTACATCTTCGCTATACTCACATTTTTTGTCAATCTGTGTCAAGATGGTGCCGGTAGCGCTATTAAGGATTTGGGTATGAGCAATGGTTTGGCTGCCTGAGCCGGTTATCCACGAATGGGCTTTAAATCCCAATTGCGCATACTCCGTATCATAGATAACGGGTTCCGAATCGTCACTGGCAAAACATAGGCCGGAAAAGGCGCTCACCAGTAGAACGACAGCGATGGAACAAACATAAGCTTTTGATTTCATTGTTGACTCCTCCTAACTGTTTTGTTGATCTATCCTTATTATAGTAAGCCGCAAACCCTATGTATAATACAGGGTTTGTCTCATTTACATACCCTCAAGGTATTGAATGCAGTCAAAGTGATTATTGGGGACATAGCCTTTTCTCCCGGTAATGATCCCGACTGCCATTAGGCAAGGCTGGCGCCCGCGGGGAGCATTTCTTTCAAAATGCGGATAAAAGCCTGCTCATATTTTGTTAAATATTTGCCTTTTCGGTAAGCGACGGCTATGGTGCGCGTATGGGATGGTTCGGCGGTAAAGAGACGCACTGGGTGAGCGGCAGTATGATTTACTTGGCTGATGGACTGGGTGGAAAAAGTGAATCCGATCCCGATGGAAGCAAGGTTGTGGGCAGTTTGGGAGCTGCGCGTTTCTAGCGCGATGCGCGGCTGATAGCCAGCCTGCAAAAACAAACTGTCGGCTATGCGACGTAAAGTTTGTCCTTGCTGAAGCAAAATAAAAGGCTCGTGTTCCAACTCGGATAAATTTAATGCACTAGGCGCGTCGTTCTCGCTTGGACGTTTCGCCAACGGATGCAACAGGGA
>DATMYT010000004.1:0-12795 GCA_035560855.1 Negativicutes bacterium
GATAGATACTATGCAAAAGGAGAGTTGCATATGGCGCATCATATTTCCCCATCATGCGGATGCCCCCAATCATGCTCATGATTGTTTTGCCGCTGACACCCATTGTCTGGCTGTTGGTAAGCTTGGGCTATTTTAAACTACCGGCCCACAAAGCATGCCCGATCGGACTGGCGCTTAGTTTAGCGATAGCGATTTTGTTTTGGCAGATGGATGCACTGCTATAGTCATGCTGTCGGCATTGATCGGAGGATTCGTGCAAGGAGCATCACTGAGCGATCTGGCAAGGGTCCTCTGTGCAACTATCCTACAACTGCGCAAAACCATGGTCACGGTGATCTCCATCGTCAGCATGGCCAAAGTCCTCGGCTACAGCGGCATGATCGGCTCTATCGCCAGCATGCTGGCCGAAAGCACGGGTGCGCTTTATCCTGCTTTTGCCCCTCTCATCGGAGCTCTTGGCACTTTTATCACCGGTAGCGACACCAGTTCCAATATTTTATTTGGGCTTTTGCAGAAGCAAACCGCCCTGCAGCTCGGCCTCAATCCGGAGTGGATCGCTGCCGCCAATACCAGTGGAGCTTGTATCGGAAAGCTGATTTCACCGCAAAGCATCTCCATCGCAGCAACCGCCACCGGACTGCTTGGCAAAGAAGGCGATCTATTGTCTGTCACCTTCCGTTACGCCACATTCTTTCTTCTCGGACTCGGCTTAATCACGTTTGGGTTTTCCCACTGAGAAAACCAATTCATAAAAAAGGAGCTGCGTGATAACACAACCCCAGTTTATGCCCATATAGTACACGATGTTTTTTCGTGCCAGCCCATCTTATCCACCATCCCTGCGATTAAAGGACGCATTGTTGGTGGTTCCGATGCCAGATGAATGGCGGTTATGACAATCCTTTTGGCTTCCGTCGGATCGATTTGTTCACCGAAAAACAACGTTGTCAACAATTCTCCCTCTGTAACATAAGCTCCACAACGCCGGTGCAATTTGATTCCTGCGGTCAGATCAATAGCATCGCCTTTTTTTGCCCGGCCTGCTCCCAGCAAAATTGCCGCGCGCCCAAGCTCCGCTGAATCCATGCTGACAATATAGCCGGCCTCGTTGGCCCGAAGTTCAAGGGTTTGAGCTGCCCTGCCCAACAAAAATGGTTCCTTTGTAATCCGCCCGTTCCCGCCCTGGGCTTCAATAAACTCCTGAAATTTATTCAACCCAACGCCGTTTTCCAACAGACTTTGAATTGTTGCAGTCGCTGCCGTCGCCTCCAACAAAGGTTCTGCCAGCATCAACATCTTCGCTGCCAAAACAACGCAAAAATCACGCAAATGAGTATCGCCGCTGCCTGAGAGAACTTCGATGGCTTCCGCCACTTCCAAACTATTGCCAATCGCTGTGCCCAAGGGTTCTTCCATGCTGCTGACAAGAGCTACTGTTTCACGTCCAGAGCCTGTTCCGATATCAACCATCACTTTGGCCAGTTCTACTGCATCAGTTATGGTTTTCATGAAAGCTCCGCTGCCGAATTTCACATCCAGCAGAATTTTATCCGCGCCTGCGGCTATTTTTTTGCTCATCACCGAGGCGGCAATCAACGGAATGCTATCTACGGTGGCCGTAGCATCCCGCAATGCATATATT
This sequence comes from Negativicutes bacterium, assembly GCA_035560855.1. GTDB lineage: Bacteria > Bacillota > Negativicutes > UBA1444 > UBA1444 > UBA1444. Next base: position 1,643 of record DATMYT010000004.1, read on the forward strand.
TTCCCATCGGCAGGAGCAAGATCAGGCGTCTGTCCTATCACGGCCATTCCCACCTGCTGCACCTGACGGGTGAATTCAGTTGCGTCAAGTGATGTGCGAAACCCAGGAATTGATTCCAGTTTATCGATCGTTCCACCGGTAAACCCCAGTCCCCGCCCCGACATCTTGGCAACTTTCACGCCAGCAGCAGCAGCCAACGGCGCCACAATCAACGTTGTGGTGTCAGCTACGCCGCCGGTACTATGTTTATCGACTTTCACACCCTCAATCATGGAAAGATCAATTTTTAGCCCGGAATTGGCCATCGCCAATGTCATTGCAACCGTTTCATCCGGAGTAAGCCCTCGAAACCACACGGCCATCAACCAAGCAGCCATTTGGTAATCAGGGATTTCTCCCAGCGTATATCCACGGATAATGTAGCGAAGTTCCGCGTCATCATGACATCCGCCCCGCTTCTTCTTCTCGATCAGATCGACCATGCGCATCCTTTCGAATCCCCCTTTCCTATGCTCGGGGATGAGTCTTGTTGTATACCTCTTTCAGCCGGGTCCGGGTAACATGCGTATAAATCTGCGTTGTTGTGATATCGGCATGCCCCAGCATTTCCTGGACGGAACGAAGGTCCGCCCCATGATCGAGAAGATGAGTAGCGAAAGAGTGACGCAACATATGCGGCGTCACTCTTGTTGTAACACCAACGCGATGAGCGGCTTCCTGAATAATGAGCCAAAATCCCTGCCGGGTCATTTTTCGACCATGATGATTGAGAAACAGCGTATCCTCTATGGCCCGTTTTAGAATTTTGGGCCTCCCCCTGTCCAGATAATCCAGCACCGCATTCTGCGCAGCTCCCCCCAGCGGCACGATTCGCTCCTTCGAACCCTTGCCAAAACACCGGATATATCCCATGTCCATATTGATGTCGCCCACCTTCAGAGAAATCAGTTCCGAAACGCGGACCCCTGTGGCATACATCAATTCCAGCATGGCTTTGTCGCGAAAACGGATCGGCGTCGAAGCACCCGGTTGTTCCAACAAGGTGGAGATTTCTTTTTCACTGAGGACTTTGGGCAACCGTTGCGGAATTTTCAGCGAATCAATCGTACCGGACGGATCTTTCTTTAAATGCCGCTCCCGGACAGCATACTGAAAAAAGCTACGTATTGCCGCCAGTTTGCGTGCAATGGACGTAGCGCGCAAATTGTTCTGTTGCAGGCGTCTCAAATAATCAACCAAAGTTTTTGCCTGAACCTGCGTCAGATCCTCGATGCTCACCTCCTTGAGATAGGCGGCGAACTGATGCAGGTCTCTTTCGTAGGCCTGAATCGTGTTTCGCGCCAACCCTCGCTCGACCGTGATATAGTTCAGAAATTCCTGCATCAAGTCATCCATATGCAACTCCTGTCAGTCTATGAATATCCGTCCATAGACCCCGCCGCCGCCGCTTTGCACAGTCGCGGTTCCGCCGCGCACGGCCGATACTGCCGCAGCAGCTTTTCGTCCGGCAACTCGCAGTATTTCAGATAATGGCGCCTGATGGATCAAATTCATTTCGGTTCCCAATTCATCCACCAATTTATCGAGTGTCTTTCCCCCAAGCCCCGGCAACATCTGTAGAGGAACCTGATACTGATAGGAAGGTCTGCCGTCCGGATGGTTTCCGGCAGGAGAATCGGCAATTTCTGCGATTCGTTCCGAAACGCCTTTCACCACTTTCTTGCTGCCACAGCCTGGACAGCTTCCGTTTTCCGGGGACCCCGAAAAAATCATTCCGCATTTGTCACAACAATTATGGTGATACTTCCCGAGCCGGGGATCCATCCCATAATTCTCGGCGATGCATCGACCATGCTGGCGTCGGAATGCCAAGGCGCATTCTGCATAGGAAGGCGATTCCATCTCCATCAGATTATATTCTCGACCAATTTTCTCCGGTGAATGTGCGTCTGAATTTGTCAGGAACTCGAAGCCCCACAGTTCCTTGATTTGGTCAGCCATCTCTGAATCGGCGGACAAGCCTAGTTCAATCGCCGCAATATAGGATTGCTCCGCTTCCGGTAGCACTGCGGACAATCGATCGGCGCATGCGCCAAAAAAACTTTTGTGTGGAGTAAATGCATGCGCCGGAATAAATACCGCTTCATGCGAATGGACAATTCCCGCCAGTTGGCGAAACGACATATGGGCGTTTTGTGAACTTAGCCCGATATTACGGATATGCCGGGACATTTCACCGGATAGGTCCCGCATGGATTCCAAATCCGGCAGATACGCCAGTGAATGGCACATCCCGCCCCCCACTTCGCAGGTCTCGATCTCCGCGCCAAGAATCAGCGTTACCCCGTTATGGTACAGATAACCGCCACCAACCTGCAAAACCAAGTCGCCTTCATCCACAAGACGCTGAATATCCTCCTGTACCCAAGGAGACAATGCATCCACGATTCCAACGATCTGAATCCCTTTGCGTTGCAATGCTGTCGCCAAAATAGTCCGGACGGTCAATCGACGCGAAGTAGGAATTTTTACCCACCGACCGGATTCGCTAATCCCGACATGGACGTGAAAATCGGCGTAATAACGGTTCATTTTTCATCCTGAAACAGGTAAAGACCCGAGATTGTTTTGGAGTCACAGATTGAACCGTCCCGAATCATCCGTAGGATATCTTGCGGCTCATAGGCCTTGACTTCCAAAAACTCGTCTTCATCCGGATTCACTGCTGTTTTGACCAAATCTCTGGCAATATATATATGAATGATTTCATCCGTAAAACCCGGTCCGGTAAAAACTGAAGCCCGTCGTTGCATTGTACCGGCTCTGTACCCCGTTTCTTCTTCCAGTTCCCGTAGCGCACATTGATCTGGTTCTTCTCCTGCGTCCAGCTTACCTGCCGGGATCTCCAGCAATACTTTTCCTATCGGATGCCGAAACTGTCGGACCATCAGCACTCTTCCATCCGGTAATACAGGCACGACCGCTACAGCTCCCGGATGTTCAACAACCTCACGAGAAGCCTCCTTGCCGTTTGGCAGCCTTACAATATCTCTTCGCAAATTTATAATTTTGCCCTCATAAATTCTTTCCGTTGAAACAAATATTTCTTTCAGAGTCTCATCCATTCACGTCGTTCCTTTCTTAAGGAAGCATTACGCTTCCCACGGATATGTCGTCATGGGTTGCAACGGCAACACCGGCTCGTCCGACTTATAGTCCCCATACAGCCAGTCAGGCACTACAAGCCAACGCAATGGCAAACCCGTAATTGCAGCGACTTCCTTAACCACCTGTAGTCCTGCTGTAATATGATTTTGCATAGTTTCGACGCCCAAATTTGTATTGCTGACCAGCCCCGTGACAGCGAGGCCGGATGCCGCCTCAATGTTTCGCAGGGCGGAAATAATATCTGTTGTGTTCGCTGAAAAAGGTCGGCAGATATTTACAACCATAAGAACTTCGCAGCCATTGTTCCGAATACGGTCTCGAACCTGCCCCAATACAATGGCGGACTTAGCTCCCCCGACGTCCATGATTACCCGATATTCAGGGCTAAACAACACCCGCGTCAAATCCGTCGGCATGATCGGCAGATCGGCATGAGACAGCTTTCCCTGAGGGGCCACGACAGTCACGCCTTCGGCTTCCAGGCGCTGCCTGTGCTCCCTCGTCCGAAAATAGGGTTTGACCAGATCCATGTCAACTACAGCAGTCGTCAGACCGGACTTTTGCATATAGGATGCCAAGGTCACGGCAAGTTCTGTTTTCCCGCTCCCAAATTCCCCCACCAGAACTTTAATCCGGGGTGACGCTTCTTCGATCTGACGAAATGCATCCAAATCAAACTGCATGATCAAATCCTCTATTCGTAAACTTTTGCAGCTTCTTCCCCATGAAGTACCCGCAAGGTGCCTTGTGACAATGCCAACAATTCATCTTCGCCTGGATAAACCATGAATTTTCCCATAAACTGAACACGTTCCCGAATCCATTCAACCAGGCGATGCGAATATGCCAACCCCCCAGTCAGCACAATGGCATCAAATTGACCATTGACGACAGTCGTCATCGCGGCGATTTCTTTAGCAATCTGATAGGCCATCGCCTGATATACCAATGTCGCCTGCTCATCGCCGGCATCAATTCGCTGTTCCACTTCCCGAGCGTCACCTGTTCCCAGATGAGCCGTCAGTCCCCCACGTCCAATCATCTTCCGCATCATTTCCTGGAAAGTATATTGACCGGAGTAGCAAAGTTCAACCAATGGGCTGAGAGGCAGGTACCCCGTACGCTCCGGAGAAAATGCGCCACCATCCATCGGATTTGTTATATCGATCATTCTGCCATTTTGTTGTACCGCAAAAGATATGCCTCCGCCCAGATGCCCCATGATTAGCGTCACATCCGCAAAATCTTTTCCAAGCTCCCGAGCCGCCTTGCGCGCTGTCGCTTTCAGATTTAATGCGTGGAAAATACTGCGTCGGGGCATTTCGGGCCAGCCACTGATCCGTGCAATCGGTTCCAGTTCATCAACGCAAACCGGATCCACAATGAACGACGGCAATGCATGCGGTTGTGCAATGCCGCGCGCGATCAACCCGCCCAGATTGGAAGCATGTTGTGTCTGTACGCGATGATAAAGATCATCCACCATGAGCTCATTAACCGCATAAGTTCCGCCCGGTATTGGCTTTAGCGCCCCTCCCCGACCTACAACGGCATGCAAATCCGTTACCGAAAATCCATGTTTTGATAAAGCCTGTTCCACCAGATTCCGACGATAATCGTACTGAGCATAGATATCGGCAAAAGTGGCTAACTCCTCCGTACTGTGCCGGATGACTTCTTCAAACAGGCATTTTTCTTCTTCATAAACGGCAATTTTGGTTGAAGTTGACCCTGGATTAATTGCCAATACACGATATTTTTTTTTCATGATTTGATTATCCCTCTTTTCTTTGTGCAGCCACTTTTAATGTTGCTGCCGTCTGCATCATTTCAGCTGCATTATCCAGCCCCGCCTTTGTAATCGGATCTCCACCGATCATACGCGCCAACTCCACCAATCTTTCCTCCGTCGATAACCTTTTCACAAAAGTTTGGGTTCTATTGTCGACCACCCTTTTTTCTATGTGAATATGACAATCCGCCATCGAAGCGATCTGCGGCAAATGAGTGATGCACAGTACCTGCTTTTGCGATGCAACCTGCCCGATTTTTTCGGCAACCTTGCGCGCCGTATGTCCGCCAACACCCGAGTCAATCTCGTCAAAAACCATAACCTGCGCCCCATCGTTTCGGGCGCAAACCGTTTTGATCGCCAATGCCACCCGCGACAGTTCTCCACCGGAAGCTACCTTTGACAACAATCGCAATTCTTCACCAGGATTTGCGGAAAACTCAAACCGGACATTATCCTTTCCGGCTGAAGAATAGTGTTCGGAATAAGTTACCTGTATGGAAAAACGACCTCCAGGCATGCCGAGGTCCTTTAGATGGGCTTCGATGGCATGACTCATGGCAATGGCTGCGAACATTCTTTTTTCATGCAGCTTATTGGCATGCAATTCCATCTCGTGTTCTTGACGTGTCAGCAATGCCCGTAGTTCCTGCAGAATTTCATCGTGTCGTTCGAGTTCTCCAAGTTCTTTTTGTGCATTACGGCCATATTCAATGACCTCCTGCACGGAGAGTCCGTACTTTTGTTTTAATCGATAAATCAAATCCATGCGTTCCTGAAATTGGGCAAGCCTAAGTGGATCAAACTCAACCTGATCCAGATAATCGCGTAAACCGGGCGCCACATCCTCAAGTTGAACGACAATGTCAGCTATTTGTTGCGCATAGGGTAAAAGAGAATCATCAAACCGTGCTGAACTTTCTAGATTTTTCCTACACTCCTGTAGGATATCGATCACGCCTTTTTCCTGACTGCTTTCATCGGACAGAACGGACCAGGCCTTTCCCACGGATGCGCTGATTTTTTCCGCATTCGTTAATAACGAAATTTGTCGCTGCAACTCTTCCTCTTCGAAGTCCTTAAGTTTAGCCGCCTCGATTTCTTTCGCCTGCCATTTTAGCATATCAACCCGCTGAGCCCTTTGCCGATCATCTTTATCCACTGCGGCGATTTTCTCTGTTGTCCGCCGCCACGCCTCGTAGCTATCATGATAACGAATAAACAAGGTCGCAAGTTGAGTATCCGAACCATCCAAGAGGTCAATATAGGATTCCGGGTGTAACAAAGCCTGATTCTCATGTTGTCCATGCATATCCAGAAGCATATCGCCGATAACGCGCAACAATGAAAGCGGAGCATGCGTTCCGTTCAACAATACCGTATTTTTCCCCTGTTTCGCAACCGACCGGCTGATGAACAACAGTCCGTCCTCTTCAGCAGGAATGGCTTGCTCAGCCAGCCACTCCAAAACCTTGGGGTGCTGTTGCAAATCAAATACGGCCTCGACGCGGAACTGTTCACTGCCACTGCGGATCATCTCAACGGAAGAACGGCCTCCCAATACTACGCTTAAGGCATCGATAATAATCGATTTCCCTGCGCCAGTCTCACCGGTCAGCACATTAAAGCCCGCAGAAAATTCGATTTCCGCCTGCTCAATCAAGGCAATGTTGAAAACTTTTAATACCTGCAGCAACTCAAATCGCCTCTACATAATGGATTCAAAACGTTCTTTCACGCTGTCGACGACTTTTTCGGGCTTTACTACCAAAAATATCGTATCATCACCGGCAACAGTCCCGATGATCTCCGGCCAGCGCACATTATCCAGAACATAAGCTACTGCCTGCGCCGTTCCGGGCAAGGTTCGCAAAACAATGATGTTTCCACTGCTGTTAACTGATAAAACCGAATCTTGAAAGGTCTTCTCCAGGCGTGCTACAGAAACTGTAACATTATTGTTGGAGGGAAAAGCATAGCGATAGCTGCCGTCCCCCGTGGGAACCTTGACCAGCATCAGCTCCTTGATGTCTCGCGACACAGTCGCCTGAGTCACATCAATTCCGCCTTCACTGCGCAGAGCATCGGCCAGTTCATCCTGGGTCCTGATCACAAGTCTTTCTACGATTTCCTTCACTTTTGACTGACGGTGTGTCTTCATGCTGGTTCCTCCTCGTTTTGCCGATTGAATAGAGGATGGCCGGATCATTTCTTTGGTTAATGAAGCTGAGCCTGCTTATCACATACAGACTTTGCGGACAAGCAGACAGATAAGATTCGAGAAACTCCACTTCCATTCGGCCCGGCTCATGCCCCGGGTATGCGACGATTGCAATCCGGCCATCCGTCGCCAGCAATCCGATCAGGGCATCAAGCGCTGCTGCCAGTGACAACGGAGTGGTAGTGATTGTATGATCTTTTCCCGGCAAATATCCCAGATTGAATATCGCCGCGTCTACCGGCTCCCTAACATATTCGTTCAAGGTGGCGTGATCGGCCTGAACCAAGTTCACCTTGGAATGAAAGTCGTGCTTTTTCAGCAACGCTGCACAGGAATTGATGGCGACAAGTTGAATGTCAAAAGCCCAGATTCTGCAATTCGGCAGTGTATTTCTGCAGAAAAACAAAACATCATGGCCATTTCCCGCTGTCGCATCCACCACACAGCCAGCCTGCGCCAGCACCGGTTCCAGAAACATCCGGGAAGCATCGATTGCATTACGCGATATCATCTGGATCGCTTCGCCTCAATTTTGTCCGCAACGATTCATAAAAGCTGCTGCCGTTAAATTTAACAAACCGGGCGTGAAAAGGAGAACTTCGTACCAGTATTTTGTCGCCTGATCTCAGATTGTATAAGGTTTGACCATCCACCGTGAGCACAATATCTTCATGCGTGGCCAAGGTTTCTATGCGGATCTCTTCTTTGTCCGACACCACAAGCGAACGGGTATTGAGACTATGCGGACAGATGGGAGTGATAATTGTAACTTTCAGGTTGGGGCTGACGATAGGCCCTCCAGCCGAAAGCGAATAGCCGGTAGACCCTGTAGATGTCGATACAATCAAGCCATCAGCGGGATAATTGGCCGTCAGATGATCGTCAATAAAAAGTTTGAGACGAATCATCCGCGAAAAACCACCTTTGGATACAACCACGTCATTGAGAGCCGAAGCCGCTACAATTGGACCTTCAGGACGATCAATGACAGCTTCCAGCATCGGTCGTTCTTCGAGCGAATAATCACCGCGAATAATTCGTTCCATGGACGGTGCCAGCTCCGAGAGTTCGATTTCAGTAAGAAAGCCGAGTTGGCCCATATTAATGCCGCAAACCGCCACCCCATGAGGTGCTACTTCCCGCGCCGTGCTCAACAAGGTTCCATCTCCGCCCAGAGTTAACGCAATTGCAAGTTCCTCTCCCAACCGTTCCCTGCTGCAGCCCAATTCGGGATGATTCATAACGGTGGCTGCTTCCTCCGGCATCAGAACCTGAACTTTCTTTTCCTGCAAAAAGTGAATCAACCAGTCAAGAACGGTTGAAACTCCTTGTTTTTTCGTGTTGGGAAATAGCCCAATGGTTAGCAAAACACTACCTCCGTATTGGTTGAAGAGTTTGATGTGCGCTCGCTACTGCTTGCGAAATCATTTCCGCAAAGCGGTCATTCACTGTAGCGGACACTGACAACTGCAACAGATATTCAATATTGCCTTCCGGCCCGGTGATCGGTGAATAACTGACGTTTACCGGGATCAGTCCGATCCCTTGCGCAAAAGCTGCCACGCGTTCAATCACTTCTGCATGGACGGCAGGATCCCTTACGACGCCTTTTTTTCCCACCAGTTCCCTGCCGGCCTCAAATTGCGGCTTGACCAAAACCACCAACTCTCCGGTTGATGTCAGTAGCGGTGGAAGTGCAGGCAATACTTTGGTCAGTGAAATGAATGACAGATCCGCACTGACAAAATCAATAGCGGCGCCAATCATGTCCGGCTTCAAATACCGGGCATTAGTTCGTTCCAACACTGTCACTCTGGGATCGTTACGCAGCGCCCATGCCAATTGTCCATATCCTACATCAACGGCAACAACATGGCTTGCGCCCCGTTGCAGCGCACAGTCTGTAAAACCGCCGGTAGACGCACCTAGGTCGAGTACTCGCCGGCCTGAAAGATCAATGGCAAAGGCATCCAGTGCCTTGACCAACTTCAATCCGCCACGGCTGACAAAAGGATTGGCGTTGCCGGTAAAACAGAGTTCCGCTGTTTCCGAAATCATAGTGCCGGCTTTATCAACCCGCTTCCCATCCACCGTAATCTGTCCGGCCAGTATGTAAGCTTTGGCCTGATCCCGTCCTGTGGCCAGGCCTTTTTGGACTACCAGCGCATCAAGCCGTTGTTGTGACACAAGAATCCACCCCGATAAATTCACACACTCGCTCTGCAATGCTGACAGGAGTCAATCCCAAACAATCCAGCAGTTCCTCACGGGACCCTTGTTCGACAAAGCAGTCCGGCAATCCAAGACGCAGAACCCGATTCCCCACAATCCCGGCGCAATTTAGGCTCTCTAGTACCGCAGACCCAAATCCGCCCATCAGGCTGTTTTCTTCAACAGTCACAATCCAGCGGGCCCTTTTGGCGATTTTAATCAGAAGCGCTTCGTCAAGCGGCTTTATAAACCGCGCATTCACTACCCCGGCGCGAATCCCTTTTGTTTCAAGAATTTCCGAAGCTTTCACCGCCGTTTGAACCATCGTGCCTACCGCCCAAAATACCAGATCACTGCCCTGCCGCAACCATTCACCTTGTCCAACCGGTAAGAGAGTCGGTTTTTCAGATAGCGTGAATCCTTCACTTCGTCCCCGGGGATATCGCAGCAGAACCGGCCCGTTCAAATGAAGGGCCGTATATAGCATGTCTCGCAGTTCCGCTTCGTCTTTCGGCGCCATAATGGTCAGGTTGGGAATAAGGCGGGAAAAAGACAAATCAAAAGCTCCATGGTGTGTAGGTCCATCTTCCCCCACAAGTCCAGCACGATCAAGCGCCAATATCACCGGCAAATCCTGCAGACAAACATCATGAATCAAACTATCAAACGCCCGCTGGGAAAAAGTAGAATAGACCGTGACCACTGGGCGCATCCCTTGAGAAGCCAATCCAGCCGCCATTGTTACCGCATGCTGTTCAGCAATGCCAACATCAAAGAAACGGTCCGGGTACTTGACTGCAAACTTGTCCAAGCCTGTTCCATCCGACATCGCAGCTGTAATTCCAACCATATTGGGAACCCGTTCCGCCATCTCAATCATGGCGTCACCAAACACAGAGGTATATGTCGGCGACTGGACTCCCTTGATTGATTTGCCTGACTCCACGCAAAAAGGACCAACGCCATGAAATTTATCCGCCTGACACTCAGCTGGCGGATAACCCTTGCCTTTTTGCGTCAGTACATGCACCAATACCGGCGTACGGAGGCTCTTCGCCTTCTCCATGACTTCAACCAGTAGCGGCAGGTCATGTCCATCAATCGGCCCCAAGTAGGTGAACCCAAGTTCTTCAAAAAACATTCCTGGAACTAACAGGTATTTCACGCTATCTTTCATTCGCTCCGCCGTATTGGCTACGCTTTCACCAATCGCGGGAATTCGCCTCAGAAAGAACTCAATATTGTGTTTAGCCCATGAATAAGTGGGTGTTAATCGCATTTTGGCCAAATAATGCGACATAGCGCCGACATTTTTACTGATCGACATCTCATTATCATTTAGAACCACGATGAGATCCCGATTCAAATGTCCGGCATGATTTAGCCCTTCAAAAGCCATGCCGCCAGTCAGCGATCCATCTCCAATCACGGCGATGACTTTATGCGTTTCGCCGCGCATATCACGCGCCAACGCGATTCCGAGCGCAGCAGAAATCGACGTGCTGGAATGGCCCGCGCCAAAGGCATCATGTACGCTTTCTTCTCGTCGGGGAAATCCGCAGATCCCTTTGTAAGTTCGCAACGTATCGAACCTGTCGCGCCGACCGGTCAAGATCTTGTGAACGTATGATTGGTGACCCACATCGAATACGATTCGATCCCGTGGCGTGTCAAACACCTTATGCAGCGCCAGCGTCAGTTCAACGACCCCCAGATTGGAAGCAAGATGCCCCCCATTGCGGGAAACAGTCTGGATTATGA
>DATMYT010000005.1:0-7886 GCA_035560855.1 Negativicutes bacterium
CTGCACGGATAAAACCACGCTCAATGTCAGTATGGATTTTGCCAGCCGCCTGCGGAGCTTTGGTGCCTCGACGAATTGTCCATGCACGAACTTCCGGCTCACCCGCTGTGAAGAAATGCATCAGCCCCAGCAACTTGTATGAGGCCTTGATCAATTGTGATAATCCGCTTTCCGGCAACCCAAGCTCAGCCAAAAATGTTGCCGCTTCCTCCTCCGCCAATTCGGCTATTTCCGCTTCTATACGGGCTGAAATTACAACCACTTCTGAGTTTTCTTCCCTGCTGTATTTTCGAATAATCTCGACACCGGCATTTTCCAAGCCTTCACCAACTTCGTCTTCCCCAACGTTCGCTGCATACATGATCGGTTTTAGTGTCAGCAGATTCATGTCGCGCAAACTTTCCAGTTCTTCAGGCGATAAGCCTTGTCGACGCACAGGTTTCCCTTCAGAAAGATCCGTAAGAACTCTTTTTAGAAGTTCCATCTCTCCCAGAATTTTTTTATCGCCGCTTTTAATTAACCGTTGAGACTTAGGGATTCGTTTCTCCACAGTGTCAATGTCCGCCAAACATAACTCCGTATTAATAATCTCAATGTCACGCAGTGGATCAATTCCGCCTTCCACGTGGGTAACGTTATCATCTGCAAAACATCTTACCACTTGCAAAACAGCGTCAACCTCGCGAATATGCGAAAGAAATTTGTTGCCAAGCCCCTCCCCTGTAGAGGCGCCTTTGACCAATCCTGCAATGTCGACAAATTTCATTGCCGTGGGAGTTGTTTTTTGCGGCTTAAACATCTCAGCCAACTTCCACAGTCTTTCGTCCGGTACCTCCACAATACCAACATTGGGCTCAATTGTGCAGAACGGATAGTTTGCCGCTTCCGCTCCAGCTTTTGTTATTGCATTAAATAAAGTACTTTTTCCAACGTTGGGCAGGCCGACAATGCCGACTTCAAGCGATGTGCTCATTTAAGGATTCTCCTTTTTCGGTTCCAGCGTTTTCAGCGCCTTCTCAAATTTGGGCCGAGGCACGAGGACGCGGCGTCCACATCCTAGGCACTTGATTCCTATATCCATACCGGTACGAACAATTTCCCACCGATCAGACCCGCAGGGATGCGCTTTTTTCATTTTTGCTATATCGCCCATTTCCAATTTTATCGGCATGGTGCTCCGCTTCCTTCCCTTGCTTCACTTGACATGAATTTCCCCCGTGCCGAAACCAGTAACACGACCGATGCAGGTAGCCGCTAAAACTCCCGCCGCATGCAAATCTTTCAGCAGATTCAGCACTTGCCCCTCTGGCAGGCTGATGAGCAGCCCCCCTGATGTTTGGGGATCATAGCAAAGGTCTTGGATATTAACCGGAATTGAAGGATCCAGTGTTACATGCTTAAGATATTCGCGATTGCTATAAGCGCCGCCAGGAACAAGCCCCATTCGGGCTGCTTCCGCCGCCTCCGGCAACAAGGGAATTGCCGCACCGTATAGTTCCATTTCCACACCGCTGCCAACAGACATCTCAAAAGCGTGCCCCAACAAGCCAAAGCCGGTGATATCCGTACATGCATTAACTGCATATTTCTCCATAACTTCAGCTGCGTAACGATTGAGTTGGGCCATACTTTCGGCCGCAGCCATGACACCTGCCGCAAAAAGATTTGCCCGTAATGCCGTATTCAGCACGCCGGTTCCGATGGCCTTGGTAAGCACCAGCGCGTCGCCTGGCTGCGCACCCGCATTGGTCAGGATTTTCGACGGATGTGCTATGCCGGTAACACTAAGCCCGTATTTAGGCTCGTCATCATCGATAGTATGTCCGCCGACCAACACCGCCCCTGCTTCAGCAATTTTTTGTTGACCGCCGCTGAGGATGGCTAGTAAAACATCTGCCTCCAAACAACCTACAGGAAACATGACGATATTCATAGCCGTCAAGGGTTTCCCACCCATCGCGTACACATCACTAAGACTATTTGCCGCCGCAATTTGCCCGAATAAATAAGGATCATCCACTATTGGTGTGAAAAAATCAAGAGTTTGAATCAGCGCCGTCTCATCATTTAACAAGTACACCCCGGCATCATCCGATGTATCTATCCCAACCAGTACCCGGGGATCCTGAATCGCTGGCAACTTTGCAAGAACATCTGATAGAGCGCCCGGCCCTATTTTAGCAGCTCAACCGCCACGTTTTGTAAAATCAGTCAGTTTCATGCCGTCGCGCCTCCTTTTCGCCCTTTGCCTTGATCACAACAATCAACACTGCATTCCGTTTCCTATTGTACAACATTTGCCGCCGCTGTCGCAAAGAAAAAACACTGCGATCACAAATGACCCGCAGTGTCGCATTTAATTCAAAATAGCCTCAGCAGCCTCAACCAATCTGGACGGAGTGCTGGGGTGGATAACCGATAGCCGTCAAGCGTTCAGTCAGTTCCTGCGTATCTTGGGCATTAAATCGGATAACCATTTCGGCGCCTCCATCATCAGTAGAATAACTGGCCAAACTGCTAATGTTGATGCCAAGTTCTTTGAAAACCCGAGTAATGTCATGCAATACGCCAACTTGATTTGTAACACTAAACGTAAAACGTGTCTTTCCTTCCTTAAGTCCCATAATCTCAACAAAGCTATTGAAAATGTCAGTTTCCGTAATGATGCCGACAACACCGCCAGCTTCATCCACAACGACCAATCCTGCGATATGGTGATTGGACATGGCTAATGCCGCTTCTTCGATCGTGGCGCCTACGCTAATCGTTACCACATCCTTGTGCATGATATCTTTGACTTGCATTTTCGCCAAAAGATAATTCAGTTCAAAAATGGATAATGTTGTTGCGGGCGACGGCGATACAGATCGCAAATCACGATCTGTAACAATGCCAACCAAATGTCCATTGCTCACCACCGGTAGTCGACGAATTTTATGCTTCCTCATCATCTCTGACGCATCAGCAATAGTCGCTGACGGATCAATTGTCTTGGGGGTGGGAGTCATTCGTTTTGCTACAAACATCTCTTTATCTCCCCTTCCGTAATAATGTGGGTCAAAAGTTAACCGCCGAGATACGCTTTGCGAACCGCTTCACTTTCAGACAATTCCTTTGCCGTACCTGACAACGTAATACGCCCGGTTTCAAGCACATACGCATGATGTGCAATGGACAGCGCCATGTGAGCATTCTGTTCCACGAGCAAAATAGTAGTACCACTGGCATTAATTTCTTTAATTATCGAGAAGATTTCCTTTACCAGCAACGGAGCCAGTCCCATTGAGGGTTCATCTAGCAGCATCAGTCTTGGTTGACTCATCAGGCCGCGTCCAATTGCCAGCATCTGTTGTTCTCCTCCCGAGAGCGTTCCTGCAATCTGCGAGCGCCGTTCCCCCAAACGGGAAAACCGTTCAAACACCTTGTCAATATCCTTGCGAATGCCGTCCTTGTCTGTTCGGATGTAAGCACCCATTTCGAGATTTTCTTCCACTGTCATGTTGGCAAAAATTCGCCGACCCTCGGGAACTTGGCTAATTCCCTTACGAACAATGTCTTCCGCTGGCATAGAGGCAATAGAATTACCTTCAAACACAACATCGCCGGATTTAGCTCTCAGCAATCCTGATATTGTCCGCAAAATGGTGCTTTTTCCTGCACCATTGGCGCCGATCAAGGTGACAATCTCGCCTTGTTTGACTTCCACGCTGATACCTTTGAGCGCATGAATCGCTCCATAATATACATTAATATTTTCGACCTTAAGCATCAATGCACCTCCTCTCCGAGGTAAGCCTCGATCACACATGGATTGTTGCGAATTTCGGAAGGAGTTCCCTCCGCAATGATACTGCCGTAATCCAATACATAAATTCTTTCACATACGCCCATGACAAGACTCATATCGTGTTCAATCAGCAAAATAGTCAGCTTCAGCTCGTCCCGGATCCAGCGAATCATCTTCATCAGTTCATGTGTTTCCTGTGGATTCATTCCTGCAGCCGGCTCGTCCAGGAGCAAGAGTTGCGGCTGAGCAGCTAATGCTCGGGCGATTTCCAACCGCCGTTGTTCGCCGTAGGGAAGATTGCGGGCAATTTCATCACGCCGATCGTCCAATTTGAACATTTTTAGACATTCCATGGCTTTCTGCTCTATGGAATCTTCTTCCGGATAATAACGACCCACTCGCAGAACGGCTTCCATTAGTCCATATTTCACGTGAAAATGATAGGCGATCTTGACGTTATCAAGCACAGACAAATCAGAGAAAAGTCGGATGTTCTGAAATGTTCTTGCAATCCCTCGTTGCGTCACTTGGTAAGGTTTAAGTCCCAGCAAACTTTTTCCGTCGAAGTCCATCTGACCCGAAGTTGGCTCATATACACCAGTCATTAAATTGAATGCTGTCGTTTTTCCAGCGCCGTTGGGTCCGATTAACCCGATTAGCTCCCCTTTGTCAATCTCAATGTTAAAATTAGAAACCGCTTTCAGCCCGCCAAATTCTTTGGTCAGTTTATTTATTTTGAGCAGCGCCATGCTGTCCACCTCCCAAAATGCGGCTGAAGATTTTCAGGCCGATTTCCTTGTTCCCGAACAATCCTTGCGGGCGATAAATCATCAGAATGATGAGCATCAAAGAATATATAACCATACGCCATTCAGGATAGCTGGCCAGCGCAGCCGATATGAACGTCAACAGTATCGCCGCCGTGATCGAACCGGAAATGCTGCCCAGTCCGCCGAGTACAACCATCGTCAAAATATCGAAGGACTTCATAAAAGTAAAAGAAGCAGGATGAGCAATATAAAAATAGTGGGAAAACAGTCCGCCAGCAACGCCGGCAAAGGCTGCCCCAATAGTAAACGCAATCACCTTGTATTTTGTTGTATCAACCCCCATGGCTTCAGCCGCGATCTCATTTTCACGAATGGAAATGCACGCGCGACCATGACTGGAGTTGATGAAATTCTTGATAAAGAAAACAGTAATAATCATGGCAAAAAAAGCCCAGGTAAAATTCGTATACCGGGGAATGCCCATCAAGCCCGACGCGCCACCCACATAGGGGATGTTGAGGATAGTAATCCGGATGATTTCTCCCAGCCCAAGTGTTGCAATTGCCAGATAATCGCCCTGTAACCTAAGCGTAGGCAACCCAATGGCAAAACCTAAAATCGCAGCAGCCCCTGCGCCTGCCAAAATCCCCGCACCAAACGACATGCCCAGTTTTACTGTGAATACCGCCGACATATAGGCGCCGACTGCCATGAACCCCGCATGTCCGATGGAGAACTGTCCAGTAAACCCAGTGATCAGATTCAGACTGACGGCAAGAATGATGTTGATACAGATCAGCACAATGTTGAGTTGCCAATAAGAACCGATTACTTCGGTTTCCATCAATACCATAACGAGGAGGTATAATGCGATGCAGGCTACCAATGCCGACAAATCCCGCTTCATTTTAATTCTCATTGCGGCCTCACCTACACTTTCTCACGAATGTTCTTGCCAAATAATCCAGACGGCTTGAACAATAGAATTACAATCAATATGATAAATGCCGCTGCATCACGGAACGTAGATGATAAGAATCCGCTGACTAACGCTTCTATAACACCGAGGAGTATTCCGCCCACCATGGCGCCCGGAATCACTCCGATACCGCCGAGAACCGCTGCAACGAAAGCTTTCAGTCCTGGCATGATCCCCATTAGCGGATCGATCGAATTATAATAAATCCCGACCAGAATCCCAGCCGCAGCAGCTAGGCTCGAACCAATAGCAAAAGTAAAGGAAATGATCCGGTCCACATTGATACCCATGAGGCGGGCAGCATCCGTATCGAACGAAACGGCGCGCATCGCTTTGCCTACCTTTGTTTTGTTGACTACATACGTCAGGATAAACATCAGTGCCAAGGAAATTCCTAAAATCACAATTTGTTGGCTATTTACAATCATACCCATAAAGTTGAAGGTTGTAGTAGAAAACAATTCGGGAAACGTCCGCGGCTGCGGTGTAACCAAAATGATCCCACCATACTCCAACAAGAGTGACACCCCAATCGCAGTAATTAAAATGGCTATTTTGGGGGCACCTCGCAGAGGTCGGTATGCAAGCCGCTCGATCAACATTCCCACAATGGCAGCGACCACCATCGAGAAAATCAATGCAGGGAAAAACGACATTTTGAAGTATGTTGTTGCAAAATACCCCGCATAAGCCCCCAGCATATAAATATCTCCATGGGCAAAATTAATCAGGCGTATAATCCCATACACCATCGTGTATCCCAAGGCAATTAGCGCATATATGCTTCCGAGGGAAACACCATTAATCAACTGCTGAAAAAACTGCTGGGTAAGAGATGAAGAGTCCATTTGTTTTCCTCCTTGATATGGAGCCCGGAGAAACCGCGCTCTAGACTGCGGTTTCTCCGTCTTGACTCGATTAGGGATTTACTTTTTCGCGGAACGTCTGCTTTCCGTCTTTCATCTCAATGATAACGGCACTCTTGACGGGATCGTGATTTTCATTGAAGGAGATGCTCCCTGAAACGGCTGCAAAGTTCTTCATTTTGGCGAGTTCTTCTTTTATCTTGACTGAATCGGCGCTATCTGCTTTTTTTATTGCCTCAATGATCATGAGGGTAGCATCATAAGACAATGCGGCAAACGCATCCGGCACCGAGTTATATTCCTTTTTGTAGGCTTCGACAAAAGTTGTAACGGCCGCGCTCTTTTCATCAGGCGAATAATGGTTGCTGAAGAATCCATTGTTAATGGCGCTTGGCGTAGCTATTTCAGCAAGCTTCGCCGAATCCCAGCCGTCGCCGCCGAGCATTGGCATTTGCATGCCCAGTTCCCTAGACTGCCTGGCGATCAGACCGACTTCCTGGTAATATCCAGGCACAAACATGACATCGGGGTTTTGGCTCTTGATTTTTGTCAGAGTCGCTTTAAAATCCGTGTCTTTTTGCAGATACGCTTCTTTGGCAACAATCTTGCCGCCGTTCTTTACAAAGGTCTCCTCAAAAAACTGGGCAAGCCCTTTAGCATAGTCGCTGGAATTGTCAATGTACAGGGCCGCAGTTTTCGCCTTTAACGATTTGGCAGCGAAATTTGCCATGACTGATCCTTGGAAAGGGTCGATAAATGCTGCGCGGAAAACGAATTCCCGAACTTTTTTCGTGTCTGGATCTACTGTAACTTTAGGATTGGATGCCGTAGGACTGATGGCCAGAACCTTTGCCTGTTGGTTAATGGGAGCAGCCGCCATAACGCTCGAAGAAGCGATTGGCGCAATAACAGCCACTACTTTGTCCTGTGTAACCAGTTTTTGCATAGCGTTAGCGGCTTCCGCCGCCTCGCTTTTGTTGTCTGCAATAACCAGTGTCAGCTGTTTCCCGAGAAGTCCGCCTTTGGCATTGATTTCTTTGATCGCCAGCTTGGCCCCATTGGCAGCAGATTGGCCAAAAGTTGCATTGCCACCTGTCATTTCGAGATCGGCGCCTATTTTTATAACGTCAGCCTGCTTTTTTTCTCCACCACACCCGGCAAAGATTACTGCAGTCAAGAGCAACACCATACATAGTCCAGTAACGACAACTTTGTTTTTCATTGTTTCTCCCCCTCTTATGATTGTTTCGTGGTTCTTGTGGCCCCTCCACGTTCCGGCTTGGGTGCTTCGGGCAACTCTCTGTGTTGGATTTTTGTCAATACAGAGATGCTGGTCCACAGTTATTATATGTACGATAAGGGGGAGTGTCAACGCGCTACCAGACGACTCTGTGCAGAAACGTCCGCGTCAGGAAGACATTTCCGTGTCCGAGTGTGAAAAGCACGTTAAAAATGGCGGAATAAGACTGTTGTCCTATTCCGCC
>DATMYT010000006.1:0-8286 GCA_035560855.1 Negativicutes bacterium
ATTGAAAACTATTATTAGAGGTGCGAACGCACCTTTTCAAGATCTGATTGGCTCGATGAAAGAATTTATGGGGCTTTATGTTACGGCGCTGGCAAATGAAAAAAATGTTCTTGAAGCAGACTATGGCGTTTTGATTAAAGGGCGAAAAGAGACCGAGCCCACAGGCGTTGTTTTGGCAAACAGCATTCTTGCAGAAAAGAATGCTGTTCTTGCATCCAGGGTCAAAAGCGTAAACCAATATATTGAGTTGCTAAATGAAATCGGCAAGGGGCACCAGTATCTTTATGACCATATGGATAAGTTATCCGATAAGGAAGTTTTATCGGCTATGCTGAATTATGCCCAAAAAATCACACAAATCTACTCTGCCATTCAGGCATTGAAATAAGGGGGGAGGGATCATCATGCCAGATGCACTAACGGCAAAGCAAGTCGGCGATTTGGCCAAACAGTTCACGGAGTTGGCCACCATTGTGCAAGGGTATCAACAGGCAAATTGCAACAGTATGTCTTCAGCGGAATACAAGCGCATCGCGTTCTTGATCTGTGATCTGTCTGACATATCAAATGACCTGATTAATAAAGCGGTTGGGATAATCATTGCAAATGCGCAAAAAAGTGTGACCGACATTGAAAAGGCAACGACACAAGCTAAAGCGGCGATTGGGCATCTCAAAGATATACAGCACACCATCAGCTTGCTTACAGCAGTCGTCGGACTCGGCACGGCGATTATGACAGGAAATGTAACGGCGATAATCCCTTCCATTGCTAATGTAATTGCGCAGAGTCAGAGTCAAAGTTAAACGGGTGGCGATTTCGCGAGACTAGTCCTCGCTTCGGGTTCGACGAAGCGGGGACTTTTTTATGCCGGTACCATTCGCCAACAGGAAATTTTTTTTGTGCTGTCGAAGTAAAAGAATGCGACTATTCTGCATTTTCTTTCTCCATGGGCTCAAAGGAGGATATCGTGAAAGCGCTCTTGCTCGACTTCCTAAAAAACAAATCAGTCCGCGGTTTGATCGTGCTGATTTTTACTGCGGGGATATTGTTCTTTGCGATGCTCACAGGGTATCTATCCTATACGACCGGCTTGCGCAACATCGAGGAAAACGCCAATCGGGTTTCGTCCCTCGTGAATGACGATATCGCCAAGATGTTGACGCATTATCTGGAAGAGCCGCTTTTGCTGGAACAAATTCATAGCAACATCATCGCCAACAAGCAAATCGATTTTGCGGATGCGGCCCAACGGGACAAGCATTTCGTCGAAATGCTGCGGCTGTTTCCCCGCGTTACCAACAACTACGTGTGTCTGGCAAACGGCAATGAGTACGGCGCCCGCCGGGAAGACGACGGCAGCTTCGTCGTGTGGGACAGCGATATCGCGCGAAAAACACTGGACTACTACAAATACGATGCCAAACTGGGGCGCCAAGGCTACATCAAGAGCCTGACAGACTACGATACCCGCCTCCGGCCCCCCTACGCGAAAGGTATCGAGCTGAAGAAGCCGGGCTGGACAGATGTATATGCTTCCGCAACCGGTCGCGGCCTCGTGATCACCGGAATCCATCCGATGTATTCGCAGGATCATCAACTGGTGGGAGTTCTGGGCAGTTCCATGCTGCTGAACTGGATCGACGATTTGCTCAAAGAGCTGACGGTCACCGAGCATGCCTCCATTTTCATCGCCTCAAGGAAGGGGGCTTATATTGCCTCCACTCTTGGCAGTTCCGGCGAAGACTCCTTGTTTGCCCAAGCGATCGCCGCGTTGAAAAGGAAAGTTCAAACGCTGGACGCCGTCAACCGCAAAATAGATTTGCAGTTTGTCTACCATGGCGAGAAGATGCTGCTACTGGCGTATCCGCTTGCCGATGTGAACAACCTGCAATGGATCAGCATCATCGTGATTCCTGAAATTGACCTGATCTATTCGATGGAAAAATTTATCCGCCAGTTGGAATTTATCACACTCCTGGCCTGTCTCATGGGCCTCGTGGCCGGGATAATGGCTGCCCGCCACATCATCAATCCGATCATCAAAGTGAATCGGGCAGCCCAGAAAATAGCGGAAGGCGACTTCTCCACCAAAATCGACATTCGCCGACATGACGAAATTGGCCAACTGGTCTATACGGTGAACGATATGTCGACGAAACTGGAAAATCAGCGCGAGTTGGAGAAAAAAGCTACCGAAAAAGAAAAAAAGATGCGGGAACAGGAAATGTCGGTCAACAAAGCCGTCAGCAGTTTCGTGCCCTACGCTTTTTTGTACATGCTGGGCAAGCAAAATATCCTGGAAATCGAGCCGGGCGATCACGTGGAAAAAGAACTCACGATTCTGTTCACCGATATCCGTTCGTATACCAAAATATCGGAAACGATGAGCAACACTGAATTATTCGCGTTCATCAATCAATATCTAGACCTGGCGGTGGATGTGATTACCAAAAACAACGGCTTCATCGACAAATTCATCGGTGACGCCATCATGGGCTTGTTCCCGGACGGATCGGACGATGCCCTGCGCGCCGTGATCGAGTTGCGGCGGCAATTGGAAGAGCGCAACCAGGAAAATAGCGGTGCGCCGATACAGATCGGTGTCGGGATTCATCACGGCAGTGTGACGTTCGGAACCGTCGGAACCCGCGCCCGCATGGATACCACCGTGATCGGCGATTCGGTCAATCTGGCCTCGCGGCTGGAAGGCGCGACCAAAGTCTATGGTATCGATACGTTGCTGTCGGAAGCCGCTTACCTCAAATTGGAGCACCCGGAGCACTTTCATATTCGCGAAGTAGATACTGTCAAAGTAAAGGGGAAAAGCCAGCCGGTCAAAATTTATGAAGTGTTTGACTGCGACCCGGACGAATTGAAGCGCTTAAAAGTCGAGACCGCGCCGCTACTCGCCCAGGCGCTCGAATTGTATAAACAGGGACAGTTCTTCCAGGCGGAAAAGGTTTTTCGGCAATGCCAAGAGATTTGTCCGGCGGATCAACTCCTGCCGGTCTATATTCAGCGTTGCAGTACGATGCAGCGAATTACGCCCGGCCCGGACTGGAAAGGCATCAGTGGAATCTAAAGAAGGCGAAAGGATGAGCGAGCATGGCGTTTATGGAATGGAGCGACCAATATCTGTTGGGGATACCGGAAGTGGATGCACAGCACCAACGACTCTTTGCGCTGGTCAGCCGCCTGCATGCGAATGTTGTGAGCGGCGAAGCACAGAGCGCAGCTGGAGCCATATTGGACGAATTGATCGAATACACGGTGGAACATTTCGCTACGGAAGAGGAGCGGTTCATGGCGGAGGGCTATCCGCTCTATGACGAACACAAAAAAGAGCATGATCTATTGACGCGGCAAGCTCTGGAGATTCAGGAAAAATTCCGGGCCAATCAGATTATGGTCACTTTTGATTTGCTGGATTTTTTGAGTGACTGGCTGAAAACGCACACCACCGACTCGGATTTGAAATACGCTCAATTCGCTCGGGAGAAAAAGGGAGAAGCCTTATGAGTTTCCGGGTCAAATTCTGGGGTGCGCGCGGGTCACGGGTGGTGCCGGGGCGTAGGACCTTAATTTATGGCGGCAATACATCCTGCGTGGAAGTTCGGTGCGGTGGGCATTTGCTCGTCTTGGACGCGGGCAGCGGCATCTGTGAGCTGATGGAGGAGCTAGCACACCAGGCAGAGCCGCTGTGTATGGACTTGCTGATTTCCCACATGCACTGGGACCATGTGTTGGGATTGCCTTTTTTTAAGCCGCTGTATCAGGCCCGAAATTTTTTGTTCCTGCATGGCGCCAATGGCACCAGCTACGAATTTGAGGCCGCACTGCGCAGCCTCATGCGGGATTCCAATTTCCCGGTCAGCTTCGATGACTTGCAAAGTCAAAACAGCATCAGGACGCACAAGGCAGGAACCGTATTCAACCTGCGGGACGGGTGGGATTCGTTACTGGGCATCGACTACGCGGTTCCGGATATCCAGGTGGCGACGCATGCGAACCAACATCCCGGCGGTGGAGTTTTTTACAAAATAACCTACGACGGCAAGCAGCTCTGTTATGTTACGGACACGGAATGCGCCGTCGACGAGACTGAATTTACCGATTCACTGGTGAGTTTCGTCTCAGGCTGCGATCTACTCATCATGGATGCCAACTACACGCAGGAAGAATATGACGGCCGGGTGGGCGGGCCGCACCGAAGAGGCTGGGGACACGCGAGTTGGCAGGATTGCGTGGCAGTCGCCAAACGCGCCGCCGTCAAGGGATTGTGCCTGTTTCATCACAACGCCGAACGCACGGACGCGCAGCAGGCACAGATAGAACGGCAGGCACAGGCACAATTCGCAGCAACCTTCGCAGCGAAGGAAGGAGTGGAGGTGTTCTTGTGAGTGCGTATTCGCAGGCAACCGTCGAGGCGGTGAAAGAACTGCTCGATATCGGGATCGCCCTGTCGGCGGAAAAAAGCCACAAAAAGCTGTTCGAAAGGATTTTGAGCGAAGCCCGGCGTATTACCCAATGTGACGCAGGTACTTTGTTTTTGGTGGAAAATGAGCGACTGGCCTTCAAGATCATTCAGAATGACAAGCTGAATATCTATCAAGGCGGGTTGGGCGAGAAAATCGATTTGCCGCCGGTTGACATCGATCCCACAACGGTTGCCGGGTATTGCGCACTGAATAAAAAGGTGCTCAATATTCCCGATGTGTATGCGGTGAAGCAGAATGGGATTGATTTTTCCGGCCCCCGGCGTTACGACTCCATCACCGGCTATCATACGAAATCGATGCTGGTGGTGCCGCTGGAAGACAATGACGGCGATATCATCGGGGTGTTGCAGCTCTTGAACGCCCAGGATGAAGAGGGGCAGGTCATCGCTTTCGCCCACTATATTGAGCAGGTGGTTTGCTCCATCGCCTCCCAGGCGGCGGTGGCCATCAGCAACATGCGCTATGTGAAGGAACTGGACGATATGCTGCATGCCTTCGTGCGGGTTATTTCCACCGCCATTGATGAGCGTAGCCCCTACAATGCCAACCACACCCGCAACATGACCCGACGCGCGGGAAGTTTCGCCCGCTACCTGAAAAAACAGGGGATTGCGGCGGAGTTGTCCGATGAAGTCATCGAGCAATTGATCATGTCGTCATGGCTGCACGATATCGGGAAAATCGCCATTCCGCTGGAGGTCATGGACAAACCGACCCGGCTGAGCGGGCATGAAGAGCTGCTGTATTGCCGCTTGATGGCGATCCGCGAGCAACGCAAGGTGCAGGCGATCAAAACGGCGATGAAAGGGGATCAGCTGCAAACGGCGGAAGGCATCGCCGCCTTCTGGAAAGAAGTGGCGGACATCGAAGCCGATATGGATAACGTCAACGATTTTTTGGCGCTGGTCAACAATCCGGCGACAGTGGTAGATGCGCCAATGCAGCAGAAGATCACGGAGCTGGCGGCGCGGACGTGGTCACGATCCAGCGACCAAGAGGAAGAGCCGTGGTTCTTGCCGGTGGAAGCTGAGGCGCTCATGGTGCGGCGCGGAACCCTGACGGAGAATGAACGCCATACGATTGAAAACCATGTCGGTATTACCCGCAAAATGTTGGATCAAATCCCGTTCGGCGCGAAATACTACCCGGTTCCCGGCTGGGCCTGCGCGCATCACGAGCTCTTGGACGGCAGCGGGTACCCGCGCAAGCTGAAGGCGGACGAATTGCCGCTGCCGGTGAGAATCCTGACGATCATGGATATCTATGATGCGCTGACCGCCTGCGACCGTCCGTACCGCCGAGCTCTGTTGCCAGAAAAGGCGTTTGCCATTCTGGGCGAAATGGCGGGTGCGGGGAAACTGGACGCGGAATTGGTCAATTGCTTCCAAGAAAGTAAAATATGGGTGGAATGAAAAAATAAGAATCTGGGGGAATCAACCATGCAGTACAAAACATTAGGCCGCACCGGCGTGCTCGTATCGGAACTGTGCTTCGGCACAATGTCGTTTGGTAGCGAAGCCAACGAGGAAGAATCTGGTCTCATGTTCAAACAATGCCGTGACGCGGGCATCAATTTTTTTGACTGCGCCAACAACTACAGCGGTGGAAAAGCCGAAGTGATTCTCGGCAAATTGATCAAGGAATGCAGGGATGACGTGGTCATTACCAGCAAAGCTTCGCAACGCATCGGCAAAGACGTCAACGCGCTGGGATCGTCGAGGCGGCATATTATGCAAGCCATCGAGCAGAGTCTCACGCGTCTGCAAACAGACCGGATTGATCTGTATTTTATTCATCATTTTGATCCGTTGACACCGATGGATGAAACGTTGCGCGCACTTGACGACTTGGTGCGCCAAGGCAAAGTCCTGTATCTCGGCGTGAGCAACTGGGCTGCCTGGCAGATCGCCAAAGCGCTGGGTATTTCTGAACGCAAGGGGTTGGCGCGTTTTGAATGTATCGAACCGATGTACAATCTGGTGAAACGGCAGGCGGAAGTGGAAATCCTGCCATTGGCGGAGTCCGAAACACTGGGGGTCATTTCATACAGCCCGCTTGCTGCTGGACTACTGACAGGAAAATATGCATCAGGCGTCAAACCTTCCACTGGTCGGATCGTCGAGAAAGATCAGTATGGGCAGCGCTACAGCACTCCCGAGTACTACGAGGTGGCCGGGCGATTCGCACAGTTGGCGCAGGAAATCGGCGTCCGACCAGGAACCTTGGCCATCAGTTGGGTCAAATCCCATCCAGGCATTACCGCACCGATCATTGGGGCCCGAAATGTGGCTCAATTGCAAGATTCGCTGGCTGCCGCCGATTTCACTATGGATGCGGCCCTGCGCGAACGAATCTCCAGTTTGTCATTACACCCAGGCACAGCTACGGACCGGTTGGAAGAAGTACTGGACCCACAGTTTAAACTCAGAAACCGTTGATGATGTCGAAAAAGGGCCAGTTCATATGCCCAATTTGTTAGAATGTCAACGTTGCAGGCTGCGACATTACGGTTGCCCCGTCACGCCAAACCTTGACCGACAGGATCGGCCCTTTGCCCATCAACTCGATTAACTGTTGCGCCGAACTGATGTCAATCGCATTGATGGCAAGTAGCACATCATTCGCCTTGATCTGCATCTTTTCCGCGATGCTTTCTTTGGCGACCGACAGCACCAAGAAGCCCACTGTGCGGTCGAGGCCCACCGCTTTTAACTCCGATGCGTCCATCATGCGAAGATCCACACCGAACCCTTTAGGAGGCGTCGATGGCGCCGACGACCCGGAAGGCGTTGCCGTGTCGCCTTGGTTGATTTTGGTGTTGTAGCCGTAAGCGATTAGCTTCACGGCTTTTTCCATTGCAACGCCTTTCCGGACGAACCGGACCTGCATCGTTTCTTCAGGTTTCCCGGCAATCGCATCTCGAGTGGCAGCCCACCAAGCCTCTTTGTCCTTAATTGGGACGATCTTGCCTGCGTAGGCGGCCTGCACGATGACATCATCACCATTCAGGGGAGAGAACTGGGGATCGCCGGAATGGACCACCGCTCCGGACGATAGGTTATTCATTTTAAGTACCTTATTGATATAACCGGCGCTTCCTATCGTGATTTCAAAATAATAATACGGATCCAAAGATGCCTGTTGCGCCAACGCCAAGGTCACGACCGCGTCAAGCAGCCCTCGGCCGTGGGTTCGACTGTCAACCCAAAATGTTTGCAACTCCGGCGATCCTATCCAGAAATCCATAAAGCCATAAGTGCGCCCTTCCGGATCGTACATGTAGGAAAAGCGTTCCAATTGCCCGAACGGTAGACTAAAACGATTATTATCCCCCTTTCCGACTCCGAAAATGTATAATCCGGTTTTGTCGATGCGGAGGTCGGTTATTGAAACATTCGCATCGAGACGAAGAGAGCCGGAAAGCTCCTTGATGCGGGCAATCGCCGCCTCCGATGATGCCATCGGCTGCGGCATGTACCAGTCATAAACGGCAGCCCAGCAGACTGAACTGTACCCGCCCAAAAGACAGACAACCACCAGGACGACCATCACTCTCCGTAAGACTGACATGGTAAGACTCCTTTCGTATTTGAAGTTCCTTCGCTGCTCGCGTTGTTTCGTCTAGGTAGACTTCAGCTTCTCTCAAATGGATGATGATCTGCTAAAACTTGCTTCCTGCCAAAGATTATTTGTTACTGCTTAACCATTTTCCTGCTTTTGTGTCAGACCAAAGTCATATTTATCATTCAGCCAATGTAGTTAAAAATGGATTTCCGGTATAAAT
>DATMYT010000007.1:0-2625 GCA_035560855.1 Negativicutes bacterium
TGATAATTCTGTCAGGGAGGTAACAAACAAGGCACATTATATTGATTGGGATTAGGCGGACCGGCTCGAACAGCTACGGTGGAGGAGCTGGCATTCTTGTAGGAAAAAACTTTGGAGACTGTTGTGAGGCAACGACGATAACGAGAATAAGTATGACGGGAATGAAGCATTAAAAAACGCAACCTTTTGCCAGTAGAATTCTACGAATGGAGAGAAAATATGAGAGCTAAAACTTTGTCAATAGGAGTGCAAATGGGCGGTGTTGGTAGAACTACTGCGACTGCGGTCCTATGTTATATTCTAACCCAAATCAAAAATCAGAAAGTATTGGCGGTCGACTTCGACTCCACCGGGAAGTTAACCCATATGTTGACTCAACGGGATATCTATAGTTTTTCCGGGAAAACTTCATTTGAAGCAGTAAAAGCAATGGATCCACGGTCGTTCATCACAAAAACAAATGAGTATCTTGATTTATTGCCGGCTGAAGAACATCTTGCAACACTACCATACTATCTATACACATCAAGTCTTAACATCAATCCCGCTATGTTGCTTTCGAAGACCTTAGACAAGGTGAAAAATGACTATGACTGGATTATTATAGATCTGCCGCCCAATCCGGGTGATCTTGTGACGAACGGGTTGGTGGCGTCTGATTACAGCTTGGCTATGTTCCGGACAGAGCAGTTCAGTTACCTAGCTATAAGACCGTTTATAGAATCCATTATGGACATCCAGGACACACTGAACCCGGAGCTTCAGCTGATTGGAATTGTTCCTTCTGTCGATAGTTTCAAAAGTACTAGTGCTGACGAAGCCATGCTTGAGACTGCAAAACGGGAATACGGTGACCTGCTGTTCAATACCGTAATTTATTGGTATCCTCGCATAAAAGAGTGGTCCGAATCCGGCATAACTTATAGCCCCGAGAACCAGAAAGACAAGGAAGCTATGTCGCAGTATCTGGCGCTCGTAGCGGAGATGATGTAGCATGCCCAAGAAACTTTTCCGTTTACTCGAATTTATTATAGGGGGTAGAATATGTGATCAATCCCACAATTAATACATGCGATCGCGGCCGCCATGACATGAATGCTACTTTGCAGGAAATCGTACTGATGCTGTTGCAGAGCGGAAGCGAGAAGTTCTATTTTGACTTTCCTGGCAGCGCAGAAGGTGAAGGGGTTTTGGATAAGAACGAAGTGCTGGCAGCTTTTGCCGGGGGAGTACCGGGAAAATCTACGCTGGAAAATCTGGTGGATAGTTATTTGCTAGATTTAGAAGGGAAAAACAAGACACTGACAGTCGGACTGATCGTAGAATGGTTTTTTAAGGAATTTTCACTATCGGAACGTTTTATCGACATTCTCAATGCGATTCATAACGGGATTATGGTTGCGGATAAAGATAATATAGTTACTTTTATTAACCCTGCTTATACTCGAATGACCGGCGTTAAACCGGAAAACTTGATTGGCCGAAAACTGTGTGATGCGCGTCCGAGCGCTAAATTGCCGGATGCCGTTTTTTCCGGGAAACCATTATGTGGGATCCATCGCAAAATCGGTGATGTGGAATATATTGTTGATTGTCACCCGGTTATTGTGAAAGGGGAAATTCTGGGAGGAGTTTCTATTTTAAGGGACATCACAGAAATTCAAAATATGATGGCAAGCCTCAAAAAATACCGAACGAGGGTTAATACTTTAACTGGTCGCGTCAAAGAAGGACACCGGGCGAAATACGAATTTTCGGACATTATCGGAGGAAGCCCGCTGTTGGTGCACGCAAAAAAACTAGCCAGTAAAATTGCTGGTTCGGATATAAGCGTCTTGATTATTGGTCCAAGTGGAACAGGTAAAGAGCTGTTTGCTCATGCGATTCATAATGAAAGCCCACGTAAGCATGAGGCGTTTGTAGTGGTTAATTGTGCATCCATTCCCAAAACTTTGTTGGAAAGTGAACTGTTTGGTTATGAGTCGGGTGCTTTCACCGGGGCCAGTAAATCCGGTAAGGCGGGGCTCCTTGAAATCGCGGACCGCGGAACACTGTTTTTGGATGAAATTGGCGACATGGACCTCGAATTGCAGGCCAAGCTACTGCGTGTCCTTCAGCTCGGAGAGTATACGAGAGTCGGCAGTACGGAGACTTGCACCGTCGATGTCCGGATTGTTGCAGCTACCCATCGTGATCTGGAAAAAATGGTTGAGTTGGGAGCTTTTCGCGGTGACTTGTACTACCGGCTAAATGTTGCACAAATAAGAGTTCCGGCACTAAAAGACAGAATGGATGATCTAGGCGTTCTGTCCAAACATTTTTTAAAACACATTAACCAGCATGGTCTTGAGGCGATTTCATTATCAGATGATACTATGGAAATATTACGCAGCTATTCTTGGCCAGGAAATGTGCGGGAAGTTGAAAACACTCTGAAATTTATGGCTAGTATTACCGATTCTCCAGTGATTGCAGCTAATAGTTTGCCAGAAAGTTTTTTGCGGCGCATCGAGCGGCAACGGCATATGGATTTTACAACAGATCAGGAAGGGCCACTCGCTAAAGTGGTTGCTGACAGTGAAGAACAGATGCTTATAAGAGCGATGGATTGCTACGGACGAACAG
>DATMYT010000008.1:0-3017 GCA_035560855.1 Negativicutes bacterium
AGATAAAGATGGGAAAAGCAAATTTGTGGACTATCCCGAAGCTGCAGCGGCATTAAAAGACGGACTCGTAGACGGAATTATCATTGCGGGAGGAATGCCGATCCCTTCGATACAAAATTCTGCATCCTTACAGCAAATTCGAATTCTTTCCATCGAGCCGGATATGATTGCCAAAATGAAGGAAACCATGCCTTGGTACTCCGAAATCACCATTCCCAAGGGAACCTATAAGGGGCAAACGGAAGAGGTAAAGACAATCGTAGCGGCTAACCTGTTGGTCTGTCGAGATGATTTGAGTACTGATCTCGTCTACAATATGACGAAAGCTTTGCATGAAAACAGGGAGGAATTAATTGCGACCAACTTTCTGGCAAAGGATATGACGTTGCAGGATGCACTTAAAGGAATGACTGTGCCGCTTCATCCCGGTGCTGAAAAATACTACAGGGAAAAAGGAATCATCAAGTAATCTCGACAAACATGAGTCTAGTATGTGGTCTCTGTGAAAAACTTAACTTGCTAAAGCTCAATTCAGGTCTTAACAAATTTTCCTGTATAAGGTATACTTATGCCTAAGGGTTTTTTCCCTAACCGACAACATCGAGGAGGAAATTCATGGACTTCAATTTTACTCCGGACCAACTCGCCCTCAAAAAGATGGCGCAAGAACTGGTCGCGAAAGAAATCACCCCCTATGTTCACGAGATGGATGAAAAAAGTGAGATGCGTCCCGGTCTCATTGAGAAATTAAATGCCGCAGGTATTCTAGGCTTGGTAGTGCCGGAAGAATATGACGGCCCGGGTTTGGACGCGCTATCGATCGCATTGATTTATGAAGAACTGGGCAAAGGTTGCGCCGGAGTCGCTACATCAGCGGCGGCCAATGCACTGGCGTCTTATCCGGTTGTTGTGGCTGGATCGGAAATGCAGAAACGAAAAATGTTTGATGCACTGAATGATGGAAAGCTTGCGGCTTTTGCCCTCACTGAACCCAATGCGGGTTCCGATGCCGGCGGGGTGTCTACCTCGGCGGTGAGAGACGGTGAAGACTACATTCTTAACGGAACCAAGTGCTTTATTACCAATGGTGGAATTTCCGACATTTACACAGTCTTTGCCAATGCCCGCAAATCCGCTGGCATTCGAGGACTGACCGCTTTTATCGTTGATCGTAACTCACCAGGTTTTTCAGTGGGAAAAAAGGAAGACAAGATGGGCATGCGCCCTTCCAATACTACGGAACTCATTCTGGACAATGTTCGTGTGCATGAAAGCATGCGGATCGGTAAGGAAGGCGAAGGCTTCAAGATTGCAATGAAGACGCTGGATGCGGCCCGTCCATTGGTAGGGGCGGTAGCAGTTGGATTAGCCGCTGCGGCGCTTGAAGCGGCCTGTAAATATGCCAAGGAACGCCAACAATTCGGCAAACCGATTGCTTCATTCCAATTGGTACAGGCGATGATTGCGGATATGGCGATGGCTGTTGAGACTGCACGGCTGATGGTGTACAAAGCTTGCTGGATGAAGGATCAGGGCATGGACTACAAGTTGGAATCGGCTATGGCCAAATGTCTGTCCGCCGATGTCGCAATGAAAGTCACTACCGATGCTGTTCAGGTCATGGGCGGTTATGGCTACATGAAGGAATATCCGGTGGAAAAAATGATGCGAGATGCTAAACTATTGCAGATCTATGAAGGAACGAATCAGATCCAACGGTTGGTCATTGCCAACAGCCTTCTCTATTAATCCTTGAAGGTACAGGCTTTTGCCTCTTGACAAAAGCGGAATGCACGTACTATAATAACTTTTGTCACACATCACAGTTACCTTGGGGTTATAGCTCAGTTGGTTAGAGCGCTTCGTTGACATCGAAGAGGTCTGCGGTTCGAGTCCGCCTAACCCCACCATTGCAAATGCGAGACGCTGTACGCAAATACAGCGTTTCTTTTTTTTTGCCCATTTGAGTGGCTAAGATGTCTTTTGACTTGCGACGATAAAAACGTCATCATGTCCAGAATGCTTTCCTGTTTTCTGGCGCAAAACCTTAATCGACAAGATGGGAAATTTGGCAAGCACACAGGACAAATAGCGCGTGGAGGCTCTTAGAACAGCCAGTAAATCAGAAAATAAGCTGTTCCGAGCCAGCAACAGAGGACAAGGCCGATTCCGAAAAAATATAGACTGCGTGGAATGGGAGTATTGCGGGACCGTAGGCTACATTCACGCCAAACCCAAGAAGGAATTAGCGTGCCTGCAATATATAATCCCACTGGAATCAGCAGCAAATCGTCGAGGTATCCAAAAATGGGAATGAAGTCCGGGATCAAATCGATTGGGCTGACGACATAAGCAATGATTAAGGCGACAAAAAGACGGGCATACCAAGGCGTACCCGGATGTCGCATGGCGGAAATCAATGTGTTTAGGTTAGTTTTTAATTCGCCAGCCTGTTGGCGCCACCACTGAAAAAACGAAGCGAAACTCACAAGTGCAAGCCTCCCGATTATCTATTTTATTATCTCATGCCAGAGACTTAATAGGGAAGACATCAGTTATGGGGTGGTGGTCAGCGTGGAAACACAGAGTTATACCAAATTGATCTTTCGTACACGCCTCCCTATAATGCTTCGCGCGGCAATCTGGGGCAACTGCCAACTCTTTGATAAATAAGCTGGCAGGTGAAGTTCGAGTTCAGAACATCCGGTACATCCCGCTATTTCATGGACTGGCGCTTTCAATGATGTTTGGCGCAGTCGGCGCTACAGCTCATATGGTTTGAGCCTGCCCAGTTCCACCGTAATAAAAAAGGTTTCCGAGCGTTTTCTCGGAAACCTTTTTAACGCTTGGGGACAGTTTTGGGGACAGGGTCTAAAAGCTGTTCTCAAGGAGTAATCTGCAAATGAGTTTCTGGAAGATAGTTATCTGATAATAGAAAACAAAAAAGAATTTTCAAACTTGCACTAGCTAATGGTGAAAGTATTTGTTCTTTATTCGACAGTTTATCAACGTTATAA
>DATMYT010000009.1:0-3361 GCA_035560855.1 Negativicutes bacterium
GATGTAGGTGTAAAACCGTCTCAACTGAGTTGGTGTAACGTCTGTACTCATGCTTTGCGCAAGAGTTGCCGCAAAAAGGTAAAAACGCTCTTTAACGTCAGAACCCGCATTTGAAAAAGACGACATTTTACGCAATTCATCCTTTATACTCTTGAGCGAGGGCAACTCCCCCAATTCATCAATGAAATCAAAATCTGCCATTATGCGGTCCTCCTGAGGTAAGCAAGCCAGTTAAGTGCAGTATGGAAATGGGATATCCAGTTTTTTTTATCCTCCTCCGATGTGTAAAGGTAGGTGACCAGCTCTTCGAAGAGATCAGTCTCCTTTCCGAAATCTTTTTCAATACCTCGCATGACCCTGGCCATAGTAGGCAAGTAAAGCTGATTGCTTCGCTGATATTTCTCGATCACTGAAAACCACTTTTCAATCGTACCAAAGCTGAATTTATCAACCTCCATCCGTTTCCTTTCCGATACTTTTTGTGAAACAGTAGAACACCGCCGATAGACCTGCATCAACCGCAACAGAAACTGATCGGCGAGCGCCCATTCCATGGAAAGCATGTATCGAGTTCGCTCAAGAGGGACAAGGCGCATCTTTCGGCGCAATTTCGAGTGGTCATAAAACAGCGAAATACGGTTTTTCTGTGGCTGGCCATTGCCATCGTCGTCATGTTTAGCGTAGGCCTCTGCTTCTGCCGACAAGTGAGCCATCTGATACAGCGGGAACTTGGGCTGGTGGAGCGTCAGACCTCCGGATATTCCGCCATCACCCTCAGGCCGTCCATAAGAAAATTCCTTGAAGTTTTTCTGAATGTCGAAGGCAAGTTCAACTGTATCATCCCAAGCACCAACAATAAACAGGTCGTCACCACCAGCATAAACGATTGAGACATTTCGGCCAGCTTTTCCCCATTCATCATTTTGTGCTCCATTCTTTCCGAGAATATCAACAGAACGGGTTGCACTGATCTGATTGAGATAGACCTTGAAAAAGAGGTTCAGCATTCTTGATCTCGCGGAGAGCGTAGCCAAACTGCCTATGGAGCTGAACAGGTTCCCAAGATTATCGACGTCCATACGAAGCGCCCCAATCAGATCGGCACCGCAGGAACTCGATGCCAGCCCCTCAAATGTGGCTGTATCGTCTTTCTTTATTGATGCCCTACCCTCCGTCATCAGGCTTTCGCGCTCCTGCTGCTGAGCATAAACAGACAAATCCCCATGCCTCCTGACATAGTTGGCATAGAGCAATACGTTTTTGCCATTCCACGAGTTGATTGACCATTGAGCCTCTGGAGTGGCGTCAGCAACTTCTGCAACAGTGTAATAGACCTTACCCCTGATTCCAGGTAAAACAAGGGTGCCACATAAATCTTTTTTCGATCTATCAACTCCTGAGGTATAACGATAAAGATGCTCGGCGCCAATCAGTTGATCACCAAGCATAAACTGGTGATAACAACTTTCTGAAACCCAAAGATAATCATCACTCTCCTGCTCGTTTACAGGCACTGACGCCATGCACCTGTATCGATTCGGTTTTTTGATGTCGTACATCTCCGTATCGAAAAGGTCGTCCCGATGAGTTATCTGGCACTCGGTTCTTGTTTTCAACTGCTCCGGCATCGATGGAGTAAACAACTTCTCAAGCTGGTCAATAAACTTGCGCCGCTTCAGGCGATCAAGATTATCAGCTTGAGTTTGCCTGAGTTGCCGAAACGTCGCCTCAGAACGAAGGCTCTCTTTATCAAAAGGCAGTGCATCAATAGCGATGAACAAACGACCTTCAAATTCATCAAGCGCCCATTCGTTGAGAAGGGTTCTATAATTTTTAATCTTTCGGACAATCTCTTCACTGTTCGGCAATAACAGACCAAATCCACCGCCACCCGAGTAAACAACAGCATGACGATCGGAACCGGCTAATGCAAGAATTTCATGGATGATATGCTCGCAGAGCAGTTCAAGCATGAAGGACCTAGCACGCAAGGTCTTGAGCGCCCCTTTCGAGGTTATGGTGTAAACCGTATCCTGAATTCCGGAAAAATCGCAACCTATCAGAAGGCACTGTTTTTTGGAATTACTCGATTTGATACAATCATAGAGCGCGGTAACGCTCTTAAAAAGATCATATAGGGGAATCGAAACGTTAGCAGAGGTTGCAATAAATGTACCGTAACGCTCAAGAGCCACCAACGGATATGGAAATGCTTCTTCTATGCTCTTGCAATATGAAAAAACATCAGGTTCTGAATCCTTATTGGGAGTGTTGATGATGCCAGCCTCTAATTCAGAAGGCTCAAACCATTTCGGCTTAGCATCTTGTCCATTTTTGTCGAGAAATACGGATTGTAATGCACGAAGTCTCAGTGGCTCATTGAGTTTGATGTCGAGAATAGAACAGGCTTCAGCAAAGGCCTCATCGAATTGATCTGCCCATCCCGCACTCAGCTCACCTTCGGGTGATTTCAAAAGCTGAACACCACATTCAATGACTGGATGATGACTCGACATAACAATACGGGATAATGCGCTACAAAAAAGGAAAAAGTCATTTTACCGAAAAACACGCAGAAGGGCCGGGGATAATCATACCCTGTAATGGTTATTATATGAGTACAGTCGAAAGGCTCAATAGGGGGCGCGTACTTGGTCATCATCAGGAGTGATCATAAGCAATATTATGAGCTTACGCTTTTTTTATCTCAAAATCAATAGCAACAGAACAATGACATCATTCTTCTCTCAATCAATCAGCATGAGACAATCACTGAAGGATCGAACTGCTCAATCTCTTCAGGACTACAGGGAATGAGAAGTTTGTCGTGATCGGGCATCTTTTTATCAGAAGACTGCAAGCGTTCGATATCCTGCCAGAACTTCTTTGTATTCAGATGATCAAGTTTGTATCTGCCGTTACTTGAAGGCCTCATCTTTATCGTGCCGAGAATGCCCTGCAATTCCGCTCTGGTTATATCCTTTCTCCTCACAACCATCAATGGGACGATTTTGTGTTTTTTGTCGGTGCTTTCCAGAACAACCGAGACAATCTCGTTAAGACGTTTTTTTTCTTTCCGCTGCTTTAAAAGCTGCCGTAAGGCAAGAACTGCTGAAACAGCCCCACCCATGCTGATGAAGTCCGAAGCAATGCTGATTCCTTTTAAAATATCCATTCCACGTTACTGTTTATCTCGTGATTGATGACGCCCTCATGCAAGCTCATGATTTCTGCGGCCTCAAATCTTTGGTTTTTCACGCCTCACTTTACGAAATGATAAACGGACTTTGGATTTCAAAATGGCGGTTTCCGTCAATATCGACACGTTCTACGCATCCACGGCACAGAACATAATAACGGA
>DATMYT010000010.1:0-2779 GCA_035560855.1 Negativicutes bacterium
ATTTAAATGGTAAAAAGGCCGCGTGCAAAGCAAGATTGTCAGCAAAACTATGCAAGAATAAGCAACTTTTGTTGTGCTTGACAACGCAGAATAATGATGGTAGGCTTCTATCCAACAAAAGAATATAGCCAACTTGATCTGATCAGAAAGCTGAAGGGCAGGGTATTATGTTCCGAAAACGGAACAAGCCTTGGCCTTTTTTGTATTTCTAACGCCCAGGCGCTTAATGAAAAAGTAACAGATTGTTAACCTTACAACCTTTTTAGAATGCTACGATAAGGCTCGGTAAACACATTCCCGCGGTAGAAGGGCAAAGTTCAAGTGGATTTCAATTTCTATTGATAATAAATCAAGGAAGGGTGAAGTACCATGACGGAACTAACTATGTCCAAGAGTCTCGGAATAAACTATAGTCCAGCAGTAAAGCTGGGAGGAATTTCGATGAAACTGCGGACCCGGATGATTTTTTATATTTCAGTGTTAATTACGATAGCCGTCTTTGCGACGACAGTACCTGCCCTCTATCAATTTTCTTCAAGCCTGACGATGGTGAATTTCCAGAATGCCCAACAGGGCGTAACTGGATTGAAAAATGAATTGGAAAACCAAAAAAAAGACGCGCTAAAGAGCGCTGCAATTTTGTCTATTAATCCTGATATTCGCAAAGCGGCAGTGACGAAGGATGTGAGTTCTCTTCTCATTACCCTTGCGCCACTTGCAAAGGAACTAGGCCTTGATTTTGTTACAGTAATCGATGATAAAGGAAGCGTCATTGTCCGCATACATGACGGCAAGAAAGGCGACAACATAGCCAATCAGGAAAATGTGCAGAAGGCGCTGCAAGGAACCTCCATAGCTACAATTGAACCGGGGAATGTTATTAAATTGTCATCCCGAGCCGGAGCGCCGATAAAAAATGAACAGGGACAGGTTATCGGAGCGATTTCTACCGGCTATGATTTGACTAAAGACTCTTTTGTAGATCGGGTAAAGCAGATGTATGGAACTGATATCACTTTGTTTCTCGGCGATGAGCGGATTGCATCCACCCTTGTCAAAGACGGAAAAAGGGTTATTGGAACCAAACTCAATGAAGAAGTAGCTGCGACTGTTCTCAAGCAAGGACAAAAATACAGTGCAAGAGCAGACATTCTAGGCATGGATTACTTTACCTCTTACTTGCCACTGGTCGGTGTAGACAATAAAATCATTGGGGTTTTGTTCGCTGGCGAAAGTACGGCAGAGGTGATTGCCGAACGGAATAAAATGATCTTGATGATTGCATTGATTGCGTTGGCGACAGTGGCGTTGGGCGCTGTCTGCGCCAATCTGATTGCCAGGGGGATTGCGAATCCGATTAGCGTCATACTGGGGAATGTGCAGGAAGTCGCGGCGGGGAATCTTGCGGTAGCTGCTATTCCTGTGAGATCGAAGGACGAAATTGGACAGCTGGGCTCGGCGATCAACATCATGACCGGTAATTTGCGAAACTTGATCCAGCAAATGGGCGAAGCCAGCGAGCATCTGACATCTTCTTCGGAGGAACTGACGGCGGGCGCAGCAAGGGCTGCTCAGACGGCCAACCAAGTTGCATCATCTATTGCGATAGTGGCGGAGGGAAGCGAAAAGCAGGCAGGCGCTGTTGCAGACACCGGCTCGGTAGTTGGACAATTATCGGCAGGAATACAACAAGTTTCCGCCAATGCCGGTGCGATTTCCGGCCATGCCGCACAATCCGTCGATGCAGCTGAGGTGGGTCGACAATCTGTAGATAGGGCGATAAGGCAAATGGGAACGATCGAAAAAACGGTCACTGAATCTGCTCAAGTAGTGACACGATTAGGGGAGCGGTCCAAAGAAATTGGTCAAATTGTCGCTACAATAACGGGAATTGCCGCGCAGACCAATCTGCTGGCCCTAAATGCGGCTATCGAAGCGGCCAGGGCAGGAGAACAGGGCCGTGGGTTCGCAGTAGTGGCGGACGAAGTCCGTAAGCTGGCAGAGCAATCCGGCGCGGCTGCCAAGCAGATAGGTCAACTAATTACCGAAATCCAGACCGAAACGAATCAAGCGGTTGAAGCGATGAATGCAGGAACGCAGGAAGTCCGTTTCGGCGCTGATGCAGTGGATGCCGCCGGAAAATCTTTTACCGACATATTTGAAGCCATTCATGAAATCTCGGAACAAATGCGTGAAATCTCCGTGGTGATGGAAGAAATGGCCAAAGGTTCCCAACAAATCGTAGAATCGGTCAAGGATATCGACACGATTAGTAAGGAATCAGCCAGTCAATCCCAAAGTGTGGCGGCGGCTACGGAAGAACAATCGGCTACTACTCAAGAAATAGCATCCGCCAGCGAGGCGTTAGCCCAACTGGCGGAGGATTTGACCAAAGCGGTCCATCAGTTCAGGGTGTAAGAAAAATCTTACTCTTTATTCATCCATGAGGTTTTTGTCGGCAGCCGCAGGCCATCTTCACGCGTGGCCTGAGTCAGGCTGCCTGCTTCCGCTTGAATACAGATAAAGTATAGATCCTTGTCACCGGCTTTCCAGGCACGTTCTCCAGCCGGATCCACCCGCACCAGACTGCCTTCTTGAACCGGAAACTCTTCTCCGTCAATATAAAACGTACCGTTACCACACAGAAAAATGTAAAGTTCTTCATTTTTTTTGTGAGCATGGACAAAAGGCGTTCCCTTTCCAGCTGGCAGTCGATTCAATGAAACTTCGCTGCCTGTCAGGCCGAGTTTTTTGCCAATGAAACATTTGCCTTTAACAC
>DATMYT010000011.1:0-18790 GCA_035560855.1 Negativicutes bacterium
GCTTTACTTCCGCCACCAGCTTTTCCATCATTTCCTGCTGAATTTGCGCGTCAATAACTTGCCCTTCTTTGTAAAACCACATAACACTGCTCCCACTTTTTTCGCAAAATAAAAAGCCACGAAGGAAACGGCTTCATGGCGAAACCGATAAACCTTCATGGCTCATTCTGTGTTTCTTTTGTCCCTTGCTTCAGCAAAGGTTAGCGGTGCATCCCGCTTGTTTAATCATATAGGGAGACAATGGTAAAGTCAAGGCAGGCGCCGCTTTAACAAAAACTGCTTTTGACATTTTTATTCATCTGATGCAAGCATTCTTCCAGCTGCTTTATCAATGACAGCTTGACCTGAAAATCGAAGCCGGTTCCTTCGTGCGCGTCGTTGGCAGCCATGCCGAAGTAAATATTGATATCAGTGGCCGTCTCAATCAAAAGCAAAGCAAGCACGGACGCTGCATCCTTTTTGTTGCAAAAGCCAAGCATTGTCATAGGGTTTACGACATACGCACGGCAAAGCTCCAACACTTTTTTAAGCGTAATGACGCCTTCCGTTACATACGCTACATTCTCCATGTGGCCCATGGCCGGAATCTCATGCGTTTTGGTGTCTTCCATTACAATAATCGGCTTCTGCTGATATTTACTTACGGCCTGGGCGGTGCTGCCGCCGCACACGACCCGTATTCCTTCCTTGGCGAAGAACAGTTTTAAGACACTGTTATCATCTTCTTTATTTTCAGGAGGCCCTACAAGCATATTGACCACACTGCGCTCCCTGAACTTTATCACCAGAACACTGGCATCATCATCCAGGGAATCTTCGCTTAACGTCAAACAGCAATTGACAATTTGCGCCGCAATCTGGGAGGCTGACAATTTGACGGTATCCAGTCGCTCCAGGAAATCAATGAGTTCCTCCCGGTTCCAGCCTGCAGGCGCAAGCTTCCCGATTCCTGCATTGGTGATTCCATCCGACATTAAGACCAGAATATCGCCCATCACAATCGGGAGATGGCTTTCATGAATTTCTTTTTCACCCACAAAGCGGATGTTGTGTTGATAGTTCAAATTCTTACCCTTGCGCAGCATAATGACCTCAGGATTAGAATACTGCACCAGATACGCCACGCTATGCTCAAGCTGCACTACGGTAAACGTGGAGTACGCCAATTTTCGCGTTCGACAGATAGGCAGTGTGGTTGCAACGGTGTTTATGCATTCATCCAGGGGAATTCCGCGTGACAGCATGGTTCCCAGAATGGTCGTCGTAAGTGTGGACAAAATGTTCGCCTTTACGCCGCTGCCAAGCCCATCGGATAAAACAAACACCTTTTTTCCGCTGTTTTCGAAGCTTTTAAAAAAATCGCCGCACAGTTTTTCATCATGCTTGTTTACGCTGGCCCAGCCAGTTTCCAAAAAGTGCAATTCAGTCTCAAACACAGTGCTATTCCTCATCATCCATCATAATCGTGTCCTTGAGGTCATGAACGGCAATTTGCGTTTCGGCGGCAGTTTCCCCCAACAGAGAGGCGATTTCGTGCACGATGCGCAACTGCTTGTCCACAATTTCATCGGCTATAGCCGCCGCTTGAATCTTTTTCTTCATGGCCAGGTTCTTTTTCTGCCGGTCGCTTGAAATGTTCTTCATGATACAGACGACCATGCTGCTTTCCTTATCAAAGAGAAAAATCTGGTTCAGATATGCATTGTATTCGGGAAGGAATGCTGTTTTTTCCAATTTTTCCGTGCCTTGCATGATCATATCCGCAAAAGTGAACTCATCCAATATCCGGGAAACGGGCTGCTTTAAAACGTCTTCCGGCGTCAGTCTGAAAATCTCGCAGGCAGCTTGATTGATTTGCTGAACCTTTAGATCCATATCCACCGAAAGAATCGCATTGGGCGTGATATTGAGGATCTGATTGGAAAACGACTCGGCGCGCTCATGCATGAACGGCAGGCACATATTGATTTCGGCCTTGCCCGCCAGGATGGCGACCGCCTTTTCCTGGCACGAATGATAGCCGCACATTCCGCAGTTCAGTTCGTCCGCCAGCGAGCGCTTGCCCATCTTGCGCATCACCGCGGCGATCTGCGCGCTGGACGGCGGCATGTGAACAACTATTTGCTGTGTGGGGAATTGGCGGACCAGGGAGGATTCATACCCTATGTTATAGTCTTCCGAGTACCCCGCCGCGGAAGATTGCCGCTGGATTTGCAGCGATGAGCTGACGATCGCGACCTCTTTTTTACGGAAGGAAGGACCGCCGATACAGCTCCCCTCGCAAAAGCTCATTTCCACAAAGCAGGACGTTATCTTGCCTGCTTGTATATCCCGGATGGCCTGCACACAAGCATTGTAGCCGCTGACGGAAACATAGCCGTACCCGTCCGTCTTGGCCAGTGTGGCAACGATTCCTCCATCCGCGGGAAATTTGCGCGATAAATATTGCGGTTGCTGTTTGCCGAAGTCCTCCTGCAATTCAATGCCTGATTCTCGAAGCATCTCTTCCAGTTCTTCGAAGGAAATGACAAAATCCACTTGGGAGTCCGGGCTGTAGCGTTCCGCTTTTTTTG
Source organism: Negativicutes bacterium (assembly GCA_035560855.1). Lineage (GTDB taxonomy): Bacteria > Bacillota > Negativicutes > UBA1444 > UBA1444 > UBA1444. Next base: position 2,574 of record DATMYT010000011.1, read on the forward strand.
AAATACAGGGCGTAATAAAGGCAATCAAAGCCTCCGGATAGCGTTCTTTTAAAAGTTTTGCGTGAGCCTGAACGGGCGTCAACACCGGTGCCAGATAGGGCAATGCCGTTGGATGATATTTTTCAATGAGCAAATTGACCGAGGAGCAGCAGGAAGATATCCATACCTGATCGAGATGTTCGGCAATCAGCTTTTCATATTCGGATTTTACCAGGTACGCGCCTTCGGCGGTCTCAAAGGCATCCGCGAAGTTCAATGCGGACAGCGCCGATTTTAAGGCATCCAACGAAACCGAAAAATAGGCAAAACACGATGGCGCCAGACTGGCAATCACTTTGCGTCCGCTGGCTATGGCGTCCTTCAATTGGGCAACTTCACTGATGGCGCCTTTTGTTTTCTGCGGGCAAACGATGGTGCATTCACCGCATAAAATGCATTCCTCCGGCCGAATCTGAGCGCAGTGGTTTTTGACTTCAATTGCTTTTACCGGGCAATGCCGGACGCATTTATAACAGTTTTTACAATGTACTTTATCAAATTGCAAAATCTCCATCTTAGTAACCCCTTTCCATTTATCCGGCTCTAATTATATACCATAGAAAAAGGCCATCTCAAATAAGGTTGTAAAACCTATTTTGAGATGGCCCATCAGTCAACGCATCCACGCTAATTTTTACGTCCGCCTGTCTACTCGAAAGGTTTCTGCCCCTGCACAAAATAGCAAGTGTCACTCTCGAAACACTCGACTGCTTTGAACCCGGCTGCCGCAAACAGTTCTCCCACGGCTTCGCACGGAGGCAACCGGTCTTCCTTCACCGTTTTGCTTTCGCCATGAATAGAGTTGACCTGCGCCCGCGACAAGTCGTGGAAAACATGCAGCCAACCGCCCGGAACCAGCCACTCGGCGATTGCTTTTTGCAAAAATGCCGGACGGTCCTGAATATGGGGAAAGAAGTTAAGACAGGTGATGTGGTCGAAATGGCAAGCAGGGCAATATTCCATGATATCGGTCCTTAGCACGGTCACGTTGATGAACTGCGACAGCTTATCCGTTGCGATCTTCACCATATTGTCGGCGATGTCGATGCCCACAATACGCCCTGATGCGCCGACCGTCTCTCGCAGGAACGGAATCAGCACGCCGGTGCCGCAGCCGATATCCAGTACGGCCTCACCAGAGCGAATGTCGGTTCGGATGACTAATTCCGCCAGGCGAGCCGGATCATGGGCGCGAGTTGTGTCCCAGCTTTCGGCAAGCGAATTGAAAAACTCCCGATCATTGCGTTCCATAGTGCTCACCACGCCTGGGTAAATGATACCAGGAAGCGTCGTCCCGGCATCGGATACCCGTATTGTTCGACATAGGACTGATCAAACAGATTTTGAACCGATAGGCTCAGCGTGCGCTTTTCGCCCAAATCGCGCACAAACTCGACATTGTGCACGGTGTATCCCGACAGAGTATAGATGGTCCCTGGCGTCGTCAGCCCATCCCGTTGCGAACTTATATAGTTGAAAGTGTAGCGCAGTTGCCACGGTTTGGCGTCATACGCCCAAGTCAGGCCGATCTTGTGCTGCGGTCGGTAATCCAGTTCATCCGACAGTCCTTTGTTGTCGACGGCTGCCTGTCCTGATTTTTCCGTATGCTGATATGTATAACCCAGTGTCAGGGAATTCTTTTTATCCATCTGCCAGCGGTGTTCCAGCTCCAGGCCCCAGAGATTCACATGGTTGATATTGTAGGCGTAGAAAGGGTATACATGCTGGAACTGGATGAAATCATTCACCGACTGATAGTAAATTGCGGCCTTGCCACTGTGCTTCGGACTGTATTTGTGTTCCATGGCCAGTTCATATCCCACCCCCTCTTCCGGTTTCAGGGCTTTTCCATAGGAAGGATTGGATCCCACGCCGGAATTATAATTTTGCCCCCACCAGTAAAACTCCGCCATGGACGGCGCTCTCCACAAGCGGTTTACCGAGATATAGGTCGTAGTATCGGCGTCATGTTTCCACGCAAAGCTGAGCTTTGGCGACACCGCATTGTAATCCTCACTCATCGCATTGGCCCAACGCTCAGAATCGGGACTTCCCTGAAAGCTGTCGTAGCGCAGGCCAATATAAGCATTCCAATGTTTACTCAGTTTCCAGCTATCGTCGATATATGCGCCGAACATGTTGACTTTCTGGGACGGATACATATCACTGGAACCGGCCGGCTTGACATACCAGGTTCCGTCGCCGTAGCGCAGGCGTTTATACTCGATCCCGTAGCCGAATTCATGCTGTTGTCGCTTTTCCTTGCCGGTCAGGGCAAAACTGTCCGACTGATCGGTCACGACATCCCGGTCGAATACCAGAACCCCGGCTGCGGAGTAATTGACTTCCCGCCGTCGTTCGTCATTTTTCCAGTACGAAATTTGCCATTGCCCGTTTTGCGTTTTATGCCGATAGGTCAGATCATAGTTGAAATTTCGTTTGTTCCAGTACGCGCCGGGATTCGGCGTAGTTTGCGGGCCGCCGGGCGAAATGGTATCCCCCAGCGACGTTGGGTAGCTTGAGTCGTAGTTGGCTAGCGAGGGATCATTCTTGACAATGAAACCCCGCCGGGTTTCGGTATAGTTCAAGCCGACCAGCAGCTTGTCCGTCTCCGTTCCCCAGCCCAACCGTGCGCCAAACTGGTCTTGCTTGAAGTCGTTGTTGCGCAAAAAAGCATTGGCCGCCTGATGATTGGCATAGACGTCGAAAGTCATGTTGCCGTTCGAGCCGCCCTGCCGGACATAGTAGCCCTGTCGTCCTTGATCGCCCATGACGACGGTAGCTTCGCCGCCCGAAGGCTTTTCCCTGGTCACGATATTGATGACGCCGCCCAATGTCGAGCCATAAGCAGCGGATTTAGCGCCTTTGATAATCTGGATTTTCTCCACAGTATCAAGCGGAATCGTGTTCCAATCGATATATTGGCCGCCCATCACCCCGGCTGAGTTGATCGGCCTGCCATTCAGCAGCACCGTAAACCGGCGGGCGTCGAACCCTCGCAGTTTCACTGTGCCGTCCTGATTGTCGCCGACCGAACCGCGAAGCTGAATATCGATCCCGGTGGTTTGGCGGAGAATTTCGGGCAGTGTGGCCGTCTTGGCCGGGTTGACGTGACGAACATTGACCGAAGCCTCCGGCAAAGGGTTCTGGAACGCTTCGCCCACAATGACAATTTCCTGCATGTCAAAACTGGGGATTTCGGCGGCTTTTGCTGATGGAGGGACAATGATCAGCATCCCCGCCATAATAATCGAACTTATAAGTCCTGTTTTTATTTTCACGTGTGAATCCATCCTTCCAGTCGTTTTACCACCAAGGGAATCAATAGAAGCTGTATAATCAGCCCTGGAACGCCTTTGGCAACACTTGCCGCAAGATATACCCAAGGGCCCCATTGCAGTTCTATCCAATGGGCCATGACCCACACCATGAGTCCGGCCGCCAATCGCCCCGCCAACATGGCGACCACCAACGCGCCGACCAAGTTCCAGCGCCGCCGTACATACCCCGACACCCAGCCGTAAACCATCAGTTCAGGAATCATGATCGGCAGGCTTGGCAATGCAGGCGGCATTCCCGTAAGTAGTGAGCTGCATATCGGCGTCAGGGCTCCGACCAATGCGCCAACGAGCGGTCCCAGCAAAAGTCCCGCCATTAGCACAGGGATATGCATTGGCAGAAATATCGGCCCCATAGCGCCCGCCACATGAAATGCAATTGGCAGCAACACTCCCATTGCAATGAATATTGATCCTTTTAACCAGGTTCTCAGTACCAATGGTTGCAAAAAAAGACCTCCTTTCTAAAAAAAATACCGAAACAGACGACCTTCATGATCGTCAATTTCGGTTGCGTGAATAAAATAAAAAACAGGCCATGAAAGAAACGGCTTCAGTGCGAAACCGATAAACCTTCATGGCCATCCCGTGTTTCTCGTGCCCCTGCTTCAGCAAAGGCCGACGGTGCATCCCGTCTTAGTAATCATAGTGGAAAATGCTGGTGGAGTCAAGGCTTCGCAGTTACCTCTTATCAGATATCTCCTTACTCGCTGTAACGTGAATACAGCCAAACGCTCCAGTAGAAAAAAATCCCTGTTAATCCAGCCAATATTCCTGCAGCCGCCAGTGAATCTCCATTCCAACCGGACGAGCGAATCAAGAGATTAAGCGACCCGATGGGAAACAACCCGGCTATCGTTCCCAACCATGCCGGCAAATTTTGCAGTGGAAAAAACGACCCGCCGAAAAACGTCATTGGCGTAATAAAAAAATTGTTCACCAAAGAAACGTCATCAGGGTGTTTTACCAGCAACCCGACCACCGTGCCCATCGCGCTGAAACACAAAGCACCCAAAATCATTCCGACGATCCCCGTACTTCCCAGTACTCCCGCGCCAAAAAACAGCCAGGCCATGACAAAAATCAGCGCACCAAAAAACAGCCCGCGCACCACACCCGCCATGACAATTCCCAGAACCACTGCCGCATTTCCGACCGGACTGAGCACGACACTTTGGAACGTATGGAAATACAACTTACCGACGCTTACGGACGAGGAAGTTTGCTGAAAGGAGTTCATCATCACAGTAATGCCGATGATCCCGCTGACGAGAAAAGGCAGATATCCGCCTTCCACCTTGACCCGATCCCCCAGCCCCAATCCAAAAGCAAACAAATATATAAACGGCGAAATCGCGGTGGAAAATACATAGCCCATGTTGCCGATCTTTTTCGTCAATATGAGCATTTCCCGCCGATAGATTGCAACCCAGCCCATCAGGTGCGTCCCTCCTTCGCCAGTTGGATAAACAGCGTTTCGAGCGCCTCCCCATTGCTATCCACGCCACCGAAACGATTTCTGATTCCCTCCGGCGTATCAAGAAACGCCAATCGCCCAGCCTTGAGGATGGCAATTTTTTCACACAGCTTTTCCGCTTCATCCATATAGTGCGTAGTCAACACAATCGTTTTCCCCGCACTGGCCAGATTCCGGATAATCTCCCAAATTTCATGCCGTACATCGGGATCCAGCCCAACCGTTGGTTCGTCCAACAGCAGCAACTCCGGCTTGGGCATGAGGGTACGTGCAATCAGCGCGCGTCGCATCATCCCCCCGGATAAAGTCCGAACTACTTTGCGCCGCATATCGCCCAGCGAAAATTCTTCGATGGTTTCTTCGACCCGGCGCTTCAATTGCGGGACGCCAAACATTCGGCCATAAACCGTCAGTGTTTCTTCCACGCTCAGTTCACGTTCCATATTGTTGTCTTGCGGCGCCAGCCCGACCTTGCACTTCATGTCGGATTTTCTCGCCACTGCATCCTCACCGAAAATAGTCAAAGTACCAACAGTGGGCCGCACTAGTCCGGCCATAATTTTCATTAGCGTCGTTTTTCCCGCACCATTGGGCCCCAGCAAGCCGAACACTCCGCCGACAGGAATCGTTAAGGATAAGTTGTCTATAACGTTCTTCCCGTCATAGATTTTACACAAACGAGCCGCTTCGACTGCGGCAACAGGGTCACTCACTCCCGGGATCATGTTATCCACCTCTCTGCTTCTCCGCTGCATAACGATTCCACAGCCGTTCCAACAAATTGGCCGCTCCCCGTAGCCCCATGAAGGGACGTCCGGTAAAAACCACCTCGTCGTACACCGGCAGGGAAATATTGCAACACACAGTATCTTTCACCGACTGCTGCCGTAAAAACGCTTTTTCACTGCCGCTACCCAGCAGTAGGCCCCCGGGCAAACTTCGCAGCCGCGTCTGGATTTCTTCGCTATCGGCGCCTCCGTCCAGAATGGAATCCACGCATTGCGGCGGGGTCAATGACGGTAATCCATCATGCGCCACCACCGTCAATTTTCCGATATCCGCCCATTCCAGCCGCAAAGCTCTTGCCATTCCCATCGCCACGGAAGCAGGCGCCGCCACGACTGCGTTTTCGAACCACAGATCACCCCATATCCGCTCCATATCGGTTACTGCCGTACGAATCGTTTGCTGTTTGGAATTCGCCTCTTTTTCAAGCAAATTTAGGGCGTCTTTGGATTTCAATTGCATTTGAGTTCCTATACTTTTTAGCCAGAGCAATGTTTGCTCAATGCCGTAAGGAGGAAGCAGGGATATATACGGCATGCCATATTGTTTCTTTAGTTGGCGCGCCAGCTCGCCGCCCAATTCCTCATGCACGACGAGATTGAGTTCCGAGTGGCTCATGGCCTCCATTTCACTTACCGAAGTTCCTAGCCCAGGGCAAGCCTGCACCCGATATCCTGCCATGATCAGCATTCCTTCCAGTTCCTGCACATCATTCGCGGCATTATAATAGCCGAAAGAAAGACCCAGCAGATTTACCGTTCCGAGGTTGATCGTCCTGCGTGGTTGTAGCTCAACCGTTTCAAAATACTTTTGAACCGCTGCGCGATAGCCTTCCCAAAAGCCGCCGGAAAGACCGCCGCCATCCATGCAGACCACCGGGCAGCCAAACTCCGCCTGCCGCGCTATCCCCGCCAGATCATCGCCGATCAACCCGATGGAACAGTTGTTGATAATTAGTAACACGGAAGGGGAACATTTTTCCTTGACCGTTGCGAGAGTCTCCAGCAAACAGGCTTCCGTTCCGTACACCACCGCCTCGTTATCCGCCTGCGAGCAGAAAAAACGTTCGGGCAGTGAGGGGCACTGTTTCTCCAAATACCGGCGAGCATAAAAAGAGCACCACAGCGGACCGTTGACCACGACCACCGCATCGGGAATGCCCGCAAAAAAGGCTGTAGCGCCCGTTAGTGCACAGGCGTTGACTTGCGTACAGGCATTGTCCCACTCTGTTTTACCCATAAATGATTCCTCCCCGATTGCCTTTCCGTTCAGCGAGTCGCGCCATCAACTGCAATAACGACACAAGCCCCCGCACCCCGACAAGCGGCTGCATCGGCAGAAAAAGCTGAGGTTTCAAAGGTTCCGTCAGTTCATGCGTAGTTACGATGAAATCAACAGAATCCAAAACCTCCGCCGCATTCGTTGCCCCAATGACCGGTGCGATCGTCTGATGGGGTAGTTGCTGTTTCAATGCCGCTTGCTGCGCCAAGGTCAGCGAATCTTCCAGCAGCGCCACGCAACTCAAATGCACTCCGGACAATTCGATCAGTTCAAATACCCAGGATGGATCAAACAGCAACAACGAGCGACCAATGCAAAAAGCAATATTTTTCCCCTGCAGCCGAGGCGTTACTGCTTGCAACTGTTCGTTAAGCTCCATCGTTTGCTCACTTATTGCCGTGCAAGCCACCGACTTTTTCCCCAATATTTCACCCATTGACTGCAGCCAACTTTTCGTCCTGGCCCAGCAAATCGGATAGTCTTCATCCAGCCAAGGAGTACCGAACATTTCCTGCAAATCTCCGGCCAGCTTACCCGCCCATGGCCTAGCTTGCGGCGTCCCGCCCATCAAGATATTGATACCGGATGCCGGGACCAACTGCATTTCGTTGATGGATGCATACGCGGGAAATAAGCAATATTCATCAAACCCGAAAAATCCTACCAAACGTTTTATTTCGAGCATGTCCCTTGTAATGGGCCCGCCACGGTCGCCCAAAAAAGTCACCCGATTCGCCTGAGGCGGCTGTGGCGACATAAACCGTTCAGCTAACGATTTGGCAGCATAATAAAACCCTGCATGGAAATCTCCATCCAGGAAACTGTGGCAAGGGACCGAGATGATCGGCAGTTGCCAGTCCACTTCCGCCTGCGCAGCCACTGCATCCGTATCGTCGCCGATCACTCCCGCCACGCAGGAGTTGGCGATCACCACGTATTGCGGCCGATATTTTTCTACTACATGATCAATACACCCTCGCAGTTGCTCGCTACCGCCGAATATGGAATGCTTTTCCCGCAATGCGCTGCACACCAGCGGCGCTGTGTATTGACCGGGGACAAAATAGTCGCGGCCCATCGCGCGGTATTGAATGCCCATATCCATATCGTGGGTCACATGGGCGCAGGCCCGAGGACTGTGAAAGATTACCGCCGCCCCTTCGTTGTGCGCGACGGCGCGCCAAACGCCGGACATGCTACAACTGTGGCTTTTGTTTCGTAGCCGGATTCCCCGTCTACTCGATACCATAGTCCAGCACCAACTTTTCCAGCTCTTCAAACCCCAACGGCGTCGGTACGCTTAGCGCCTCGTTTTCCATGATGAATCCGGCCAACTGGCGATAGACCTGAGCCTGCTCAGCCTCGGGCTTCCACTCGATCACCGTTTGTTTGTGAATTTCCGCCTGATTGACAATCTTGTCGCGAGGAATGAAAGCAACGAGTCGGGTATTCAGCCGCGTTGCGAATTCAGTCAGCAACTCCCGCTCGTTGTCGATATTGCGGCTGTTGCCGATAATCCCGCCGATTCGGACTTTACCCCGGCCTGCGAAGCGAGCTACTCCTTTGGCTATGTTGTTGGCAGCGTACAACGACATCAGTTCGCCGGATGATACGATGTAGATATCCGTGGCGTAGCCTTCCCTGATCGGCACGGCGAACCCGCCGCACACCACATCTCCCAACACATCATAGAGCACCACTTTCTCCTCGGTGATGACCTGCAACGCTTTCAGTTTTTCCAGCGCTACAATAATGCCTCGTCCAGCGCAGCCGACTCCGGGCTCCGGCCCTCCAGCCTCGACGCATTGCACTCCGCCAAATCCGGCATGTACGATTTGATCGGCTGCAACATCGTCCCCCTGCGCCCGAACCATATCCAGAACTGTTTGCAAACATACCCGGCCGAGTAACAGCCGGGTAGAATCATTCTTGGGATCGCAGCCGATTTGACAGACGGGGTATCCTTTCTCGGCCAAAGCGGCGGAAACATTGGCGGCCGTAGTCGATTTCCCAATACCGCCCTTGCCGTAAAATGCGATTTTCTTCAAAAATAGCAGTTCCTTTCCTATTAGGTTCCATCGTTTATTCTCTATTTCATTAACTTGGGGTTGGGGAGATGCACTCTGCAGCGCTTTGAACATCTCCCCGCATGTTTTTCGTCACACGAAAAACCTCCCAAGCTTTACGGGCCAAATCATCGGTGAGCGCTTCCACATACCTTGATCCTCCCGCTGGATCAATCGGTTGTATTTGACTGCACTCCTGCTGCAGCATGATTTGAGTATTTCATTAGGTTGATTAGGCCTGACTAACGATTTGGAGATGTGATACTCCAAACGCCTGTTTAATTTGTGGTTTAAAACTGCGTTCCAGCAGTGATCGATGCAATTCCCTGTCCGTAATGACAATTAGCGATTCAGCCTGTCGGTGTATTGCAATCAATGTCTCAACATACTTTCCAAAATCGACTTTCCCCATCAGGTGTTCCAGTTTTTTCATACCGTCCAATAATTCTTGCTGATTAGCGGACAGGCGTTCGGATAACGGGGAAAATTTCTCCATGTGCAGCGCTGGCGAAACCATTACAGTCAAGTCTTCTATCGTATCCTTATTCTGCATATCTCTGTGCATCAACATACCAGTCACTCCCTATCTGAGTTTTTCGCCAATATCGGTTCTTCATTTCACTGTATCAAGCAATAGCAAAATATTGTTGCCTACTTCAGCGTGAAATCTGATCTTGTCCTGGTAGCAACTCCAGGACACATGCATCGCGTCATTCTTCGCTCCATATTTCTCTTGAAAATTGGCCGCCATTTCTTCAGGCAGTTTCACTTCCAGCATCAAATTGTAGATGTCATACTTGTCATCCACTTTGACGTATTGCGAATCAACGACCGTCAGGTTATAACGTTTTTCAATCAGTTCAATGAGCCCAGCCAAAACATTCTTCTCAGTCATCGCCCACGAACCTCCACATTAATTGATTTCAAATGGCGATATCCCTGCCATATTGCTCTTGGAACGTACTTTGGCAAATTCTGCGATATACTTTTGCACCGCCATCGTGGCTGACAGCCTGCCCCCAATCACATCACTCTCCAGAGCGTTGCGACAGGAAATGATCTCCGGCGCGCGATAGAACAGATTGTGCAAATGTTCTTCGACCATGGCGTAAACCCAGGAAAGCGTCTGTTGTTTGCGACGCTCCGCCAAAACGTCATTGGCCTGCCCCTGCGCCATGAATTTCATGATCACATCGTTCCACAATTCTTTGATCCCGTCGCCAGTCATCGCCGAACAGGCAAACGCTTTTGTTTCCCATTGATCGGTAGCCTGGCGGATAAAATATAAAATTCGTTCATATTCGGCGCGGGTGACTAGCGCTCTGCGCCGGTTGTCCCCATCGGCTTTGTTGACCACAACGGCGTCGGCAAGCTCCATCACGCCTTTTTTCATGCCTTGTAGTTCATCACCGGCCCCGGTGATGACGACAAGCAGGAAAAAATCGACCATGGAGCGCACGGTGGTTTCGCTTTGCCCGACGCCCACTGTTTCCACCAGGATTGTGTCATAACCGGCCGCCTCGCATAAAAGCAAGGTTTCCCGGCTTTTGCGCGTTAACCCGCCCAAGGTTCCGCCGGAAGGCGAAGGACGAATAAACGCATTTTTTTCGCGTGACAGTTGTTCCATCCGCGTTTTGTCGCCCAGGATACTGCCCTTGGTAACAGTGCTGGACGGATCAACCGCCAGCACTGCTACCCGATGGCCACTTTGACACAAATAGGTTCCCATTGCTTCAATGAATGTACTTTTACCAGCACCAGGAAAACCGGTAATACCCACACGAGTCGATTTTCCAGTGTAAGGCAAGAGCTTTTGAATGACTTGTTGCGCCACTTCAAAATGAGCCGCTGCATTACTTTCGACCAGCGTAATCGCCCGGGAAAGGATCATGCGGTCGCCACCCAGCACACCCGCAACATAATCCTCCACAGTCAACTTGCGCCTTTTGATTACTGGAGCCGTATTTTGTATCGGCTCAGTCCGGCTATTCGGCATTCCATCATGGCCGCCATTGACGCCGCACATTACCCGGCACGCAAATTTATCGTCGTCATTTTTCGGCGCCCATTCCGGCTTGTAAATTTCAGTCATATCATTACTCCGCGAGTCTCTTGGACAATTCTTCAAGCACTTTCTTGGCGCAAACCGGAATAATGGTGCCAGGTCCAAAAATTGCCGCTGCGCCGTGTTCTTTGAGGAACGCGTAATCCTGCGCCGGAATAACGCCGCCGATTACGACCATGATATCTTCGCGACCGCGCTTCTTCAGTTCTTCGATCAACTGCGGCATCAACGTTTTATGACCGGCAGCGAGTGAACTCATCCCGACAATATGCACGTCGTTATCCACAGCATCCTGCGCTGCTTCTTCCGGTGTCTGGAACAAAGGACCGATATCAACGTCGTATCCCATATCCGCGAAAGCGGTCGCGATAACCTTAGCTCCGCGATCATGTCCATCCTGACCCATTTTAGCGATCATGATACGAGGCCGGCGACCTTCTTTCTTTTCGAACTCATTCGCCAAGTCCCGTACTTCTTTGATGACGTCTTCATCTGCGAATTCGCTGCTGTAAACACCGGAAATCGAGCGGATGATTGCTTTGTGGCGACCGCAGACTTTTTCCACCGCATCGGAAATCTCGCCCTTGCTGGCCCGGGCCCGCGCCGCGTTAACCGCCAGTTCCAACAAGTTTCCTTCGCCGGTTTCCATGGAGTGGGTAATGGCATTCAACCAGTGTTCTACATCTTCTTGGTTTCGGTTTGCGCGCAGTTTTCGAAGTCGTTCGATTTGTGACAGCCGCACGGCGGTGTTGTCAACTTCCAGAATATCCAGCGGATCTTCTTTTTCCAGACGATAGTCATTCACGCCGACGATTTTTTCCGCCCCGGAATCGATATGAGCCTGCCGACGGGCGGAAGCTTCTTCGATTCTCATTTTCGGCAATCCGGTGTCGATGGCTTTGGACATGCCGCCCAGCGCTTCGACTTCCTGTATATGCGCCCAGGCGCTTCGGATCAGCTGGTTGGTCAGGGCTTCCACATAGTAGGAACCGCCCCAGGGATCGATGACTTTGCAAACCTTGGTTTCATCCTGAATGTAGAGCTGCGTATTCCGCGCAATACGGGCGGAAAAGTCGGTCGGCAAAGCGATCGCTTCATCGAGCGCATTCGTGTGCAGTGACTGTGTATGACCCAGCGCCGCCGCCATGGCTTCGACGCAGGTACGGGTGATGTTGTTGAATGGATCTTGCTCGGTCAGGCTCCAGCCGGAAGTCTGCGAGTGGGTGCGTAGCGACATGGATTTTGTTTTCTTTGGCCCGAACGAATTGACGATTTTTGCCCAAATCACGCGAGCGGCACGCATTTTTGCCACTTCCATGAAATAGTTTTTCCCAATCGCCCAGAAGAACGACAAACGTGGGGCAAATTGGTCAATCTGCAGACCGTGTTCCGTACCTGTTCGCAAGTATTCGAGACCGTCCGCCAATGTGTAGCCCAGCTCAATATCCGCAGTAGCTCCGGCTTCTTGCATGTGATAGCCGGAAATACTGATGCTGTTGAATTTCGGCATATTCGCGGAAGTATACTCGAAAATATCGCCGATGATGCGCATAGAAGCAACCGGAGGATAAATATAGGTATTACGCACCATGAACTCTTTCAGGATATCGTTTTGAATGGTTCCCGCCATGATTTTCTTGTCCACGCCCTGCTCTTCACCCGCCAAAATATAGAAGGCCAGGATAGGAAGCACTGCGCCGTTCATGGTCATTGACACCGACATTTGATCCAGTGGGATACCGGAGAACAGGATTTCCATGTCCAGGATCGAATCCACAGCCACGCCTGCCTTGCCAACATCGCCGACAACACGCGGATGATCGGAGTCATAACCTCGGTGAGTGGCAAGGTCAAAAGCGATGGACAGACCTTTTTGCCCGGCAGCCAGGTTCCTGCGATAGAAGGCGTTACTTTCTTCGGCGGTGGAAAAGCCTGCATATTGACGGACCGTCCAAGGCTTCGTGACATACATCGTAGGATAAGGTCCTCGCAGATACGGCGGCACACCCGCCATATACATCAAATGCTTGCAATCTTTATAGGCTCTTTCGTCATACAACGGATCGAGGTTGATTTGCTCCATCGTACGGAAAATATTGGCCTCAAACGATTTACCAGTTTCTTTTTCCAAGTTGGCTTTCCATGCATCATAGCCTGATTGTCCGGGATTTGCCGCCTTGTGAAAGGGAATTGCGCCAAAATCAGGAAATTTAGCCATCTTAGAACATCCCCCTTTCCTGCTGCATTTTGACCAAGGTTTCATAGCAATTGGATCTGACACTGATATAATCGTCCATACCTGCTGCATCACAGATTTCTTTTAGTTCTTTGGAAGGTGCACCCGCCAAGAACACTTTCATTTTCGGCTTCTTTTCCTTGATGAGCTGGGTTACTGCCGGAGCCAGCTCGGGATACGTCGCGTCCGTCGAGCAGACAATCGTGACATCAGCTCCCGAATTTATTGCAGCATCGACAGCTTCTTCCACGGTCGGGAATCCGTCGTTCGGCATGACTTCAAAATTCGCAACCTGCATAAAGGAAGTTACGAACTCCGCTCTTGCCTTGTGCTGTGGAATCGGCCCCATATTCGCCAGGAAAATCTTCACGTTTTCTCCTGTGCGAGCTTTAAACGCCTCGGTACGCCGCCGCATTTCTTCATAGTGTTCTGTCCAGCGATGCGGCAGTATGGGTTCAATCGTCAGCGCTGTCGCGTCGGTTGTCAGGGCGGCGGCAATTTCGCCCATGGTTGCGCCTGCAATCATAGCCTGTTTTGCCAGATCGACAAGCACGCCCGCTTCACTGCCGTCGCACTCATCCAACGCTTTTAGCAAGCCTTGCACTTGATTTTCGTCCCGTTTTTTCGCATTAACCGCCAGATCTGCCAGCCGCTGGGCTTTGATGGCTGCGAAATCAATCACAGGCACTTCCACCGGGACTTCGGTTACATTGGGATACATATTGTTGCCAACGGCGCGGTCTGCACGAGTAGCCAGCTTTTTGAACCGATCGTCCAATACGGTTTTTACAGCTGCTTGAACTTTGCCGTTTGCAAGGCAAGCGACGAGCCCGCCCTCTTTTTCGATTTCCTGCATTTTCGCCCAGACCTTTTCCGCGAATTCATCGGTGAGCGATTCAATGTACCAGGACCCGCCGGCAGGATCTACCGGTTGCAAAAAATTGAATTCGCTTTGCATCATGATTTGTATGTTACGAGCAATTCGACGTGAAAACTCGTCGCTGGGGCGAATCACCGAATCAAAGGGTTTGACGGTCATGCCGTCGATGCCGCCCACCACTGCCGAAAACGACTGGGAAGCCGCCCGCAGCAGATTGACATAGGGATCATAGGTTGTCTGGGTAAAGGAAGAGGTGCTGACAAACAGGTTGATTTTTTTTGCCGCCTGCTCTCCGCCAAACGCTTCGACCACTTGCGCCCAGATCATTTTCGCGGCGCGCAGCTTGGCGATTTCCATGAAGAAATTCGCTCCAACGCTGAAGTGGAAGCGAACATGCTGCGCGAAGCTATTGATATCGATATTTCGAAGTTGCATGGCCTTAATGTAAGTAATAGCCTCGCTCATTGCATACGCAACTTCCTGCACATCATTTGCCCCGCCGTTATGATAGGTATCCGCCTCAATCATTACGGTTCGGAGCTGCTGTGCATTTTCCTTGGCCCAGGCAATCCCATGAGCCATTTCATCGTAGTATTCATCCAAAGAACGCGGCAATTTCCCGTCAGCAACCAGCTCGCCAATCGGGTCCATGGTTACAGCGCCGTTCAAACTCTTTGTCCCAATACCACGCTTCATTGCCAGCGCTGCAACATTGCCCAGCAAAGCGACATTGGACGCTCCCGCGTGCAGGGCTATTTCGTGCTTATCCAGTTCAATGCCGTCCAATACGGTTTCTAGATCGGACAACGTAGAGAGTGATGCGCCCTGTTTTGCGAACTCGTCATCCGGGGCGTCCTGCACGTCCAGCCCCTTCAATGTTGCCTTATCCAAACGGAAACTGACAGCGGTTGTACCTTTTAGCAATTCTCTTTTTTCTACCGCATTTGCATCCGCCGGAGTCATGGAATCGCTTTCTTGCGCGACCGTCCATGGTTTGGACATGTATCCCCCTGCATGAACCCCACGCAGATTACTTTCGAGGCCGGGATACGTTTTGCAGTGGGTCAGTTTTTCCGTATCGGTCATTATGTAAATCGGCTTTAATGTAATTCCTTCGTACGTTTTAGTAAACATACTTTTGTCGAAATCGGCGCCCTTAAGAGCCAGGATCGTTTCTTCCTTCCATGTATCATAGGAAGTGGGTTCGAATTCATCAAAACTGATCTCAGGGAATTCTTTTTCGCCCAGTTCTTTCTCTTGTTCCATTATAGTTAGCCTCTCTCTTTTCAAAAGTTGTAGTTTTGAAAAACAACCATTCGCTTATAAATCCTTCCAATCGCTTGGTTCAACAGGGTTTACATCCCCCCAATCTTCATTTTCAGATTTTCGCTTGACATTTATGTGGAAATGGCTTGGATCAACTCTTCTCAGGTCTGTAACAGACCAATATCGTATAGAGTCAATTTCCACCTCAAATCTTCATCCTGAAGCAAAATAAAAGATCCCTCTCCGCCAAAACAGAAAGGGATCCTCACTTCGCAAAACTTAAGCAACGCCGTCGCCTTACGCAGTCCCCTCCCCATCGCTCGCGGGTAAAAACGGTGACTCTCAAACAGGCAGTTCTCCTGACTTCGGATCGTCGCTCGCCCACACCTTCCCAAGACTTTCGTCCCAGTGGCATACTATGGGTTTGCTCCCCGTTACAGTGGCGGGACCGTGCCGGCATTTCACCGGTCTTCCCTATTAAGCCCCGAAGGGCACCTGTTCAGCATTATTCAGTTGTCAAAACGTCATATCAAACTACGCAATCATTTGAAACTCAGTACTGCTCTCGCTGACGCCGGAAGCACTCGCGGCAAAGGATAGGGCGTCCATCTTTCGGCTCGAATGGCACTTCTGTTTCCGCGCCACATTCGCTGCAAATCGCTGGGTACATTTTTCGTGGTCCGGATGCGCCGCCGTTCATCTGCTGTTTGCGCTGCGCTCGGCACGACGGACATCGCGCCGGTTCGTTCGCGAACCCTTTTTCAACGTAAAACGCCTGTTCAC
>DATMYT010000012.1:0-4601 GCA_035560855.1 Negativicutes bacterium
CAATAACTACCATCAACCAACGATCAGTTGCCTGACCTCGCCGATCATATACAACGAACCCGCCGCACATACGATCCCGTGTGGACCTGCCCATTGTTTCGCCTGTAGTAGCCCCTCGGCGATACTATCAGCGGTCCCCACTTCCAATACATGCCCTGCTATTTCCCCTGCAATATCTGCGACAGCCGCGGCCCGCCCGGAATTTGGACGAACTACTATTGCCCGGTCTATGTCCCGAAATAAAATCCGGGCCATTTCTGAATGATTCTTGTCTGCCAGAACACCGAACAGGAACACGATCGCGCGACCCGGAAAAACCTCATCCAAAGTCAGTCGCAGCGTACGAATTCCATCCGGATTATGTGCTCCATCAAGAACGATGACAGGCTCTCCAGAAAATATTTCAAATCGGCCTGGCCATGTCACCTTCGCCAGCCCCTCCCGGATCGCTACCGATGTCACCCTGGAATCCACCTGCCCTATTACCTGGCAGGTTCTAATCGCCAGCGCCGCATTGTCAGCCTGATGACGGCCCAACATTCCAACGAAATAGGACTCGGGCTTTGACTGCCCCACGGTAAACTGAAAATAATGACGCCCATTTTTATAGTTGTCGTCTGCTACCAGAAAATCCCGTTCTAAAACAGCGCATGAGGCTCCAGCCTGCTTGGCCGCAGCTTCTATTACAGCCAACGCCGCGCCCCCTGCGCCTGTCACTACAGGCACGCCCATCTTGATGATTCCTGCCTTGTGATGTGCGATAGCTTCCACCGTGTCCCCGCAACGATCCGTATGTTCCAGTGTCACATTGGTAATCACCGAAATTTCCGGCACAATAACATTGGTAGAATCCAGCAGACCGCCAAGACCCACCTCAACCACCACTATCTCCGCTTGCTCCTGCGCAAACCACAAAAAGGCCGCCGCCGTCAATACTTCAAATTCGGTAGGGCTCTCCATCCCGCCGGCTATCATCAGTTCCGCTGCGTTTCGCGTCTGTTCGATCACCTTGGCGAAAGCTTCCCGCGTGATATCCGCTCCATTGATCCGCATTCGCTCGGGGTAATCCATTAAATGCGGCGACGTATACATGCCGGTGCGAATCCCGGCCTCCATCAGCACGGCCGCAATCATCGCCGTGGTGCTCCCCTTCCCATTAGTACCGGTAACATGTATCGACCGAAACCGGCGTTCAGGATGATCCAGCCGATCCAACAACGCTTCAATGCGCGTCAATCCAAGCTGGATACCGAATGTTCCGAGCGATTCGAGATACGCCAACGCATCGGTATAATTCATTTTATCTCTCCTACCTTACCTACAGCGTTAGAAAATACTCAATCTGTCCGCGAATAGCCGTCATTTTTTCCACTACTTCAGCCCGCCGCGCCTGCTGTTGCTCTAGCACCTCCGCCGGCGCTTTAGCGAGAAAGCCTGCATTGGACAGTTTGCCTTCGATCCGTGCAAGTTCATTTTCCAGCGCCTGTAGCTCCTTATTCATACGAGCAGTTTCTTTCTCCACATCGATCAATCCTTTGAGTGGAAGGTAGACTTCGATCCCGCTAATGACGCGCGATACTGCATTTTCCGGTTTTGCAGCCCCCGCAGCAATAATCTGCACGGGTTCCGCCGTTGCCATCGTTTTGATGAGATGAATATTATCCGCCAGAGTCGCAGCCAATTCAGCGTTGGCAGGTTGAAGAATCACTTCGCCTTTGCGCCCAAGCGGCACATTCATCTCCGCCCGCATATTACGAACTGCTTTAATCGTCTCCATCACAGCGTTCATTTGCATTTCAGCCGCCTCGTCGATTCGCTCCGGTTCTGCCGTCGGCCAAGCCGCACGTACAATACTCCCTGCCTCATGAGGCAGATGTTCACGAATCTCTTCGCTGATAAAAGGCATAAATGGATGTAATAGTCGCATCGTCCTCTCCAGCACATACGCCAATACATATTGGGCCGTATGGCGTCCCGTCTCCCCTTCTTTATTATAGAGACGGGGTTTTACCAACTCGATGTACCAATCGCAAAACTCACCCCAAATAAAATCATACAACATCCGGGCGGCTTCTCCCAGTTCAAACTTCTCCAGGTTTTCCGTCACACCGGACACCGTCTGCGCATATCGCGACAAAATCCAACGGTCGACCAACGCCAGTTCGCCACACGGCGTCGCAGAATCGTAATCTTCAAGATTCATCAACACAAAACGGGAGGCGTTCCAAATTTTATTGGAAAAGTTTCGGCTCGACTCAACCCGTTCCCAATAGAATCGCATATCATTGCCAGGAGTGTTGCCGGTCGCCAACGTGAACCGCAGCGTATCCGCCCCATATTTTTCGATGACTTCCAAAGGATCAATGCCATTGCCAAGCGACTTTGACATCTTCCTTCCCTGTGAATCGCGAACTAGTCCATGGATGAACACATGATGAAAGGGAACTTCCTGCATAAATTCTATACCCATAAACATCATACGGGCCACCCAGAAAAAGATAATGTCGTATCCTGTAACCAGTACACTTGTCGGATAATAGCGGGCCAATTCTTTTGTTTGGTCGGGCCAGCCCATCGTCGAAAACGGCCACAGCGCAGAGCTGAACCAAGTATCCAACACGTCAGGATCCTGCTCCACGTTGCCACCGCAATGCGGGCAGGCTGTGAGATCCTGGCGCGAAACAATGGTCTTGCCGCAATCCTGGCAGTACCAAGCGGGAATACGGTGACCCCACCAGATTTGGCGTGAAATGCACCAATCTCGGATATTTTCCAGCCAGTTCATGTAAATCTTCGTAAAACGCTCGGGCACAAACTCGGTCCGTCCTGTCCGTACCGCTTCCATCGCCGGATCAGCCAACGGCTGCATTCGCACAAACCATTGTTTGGAAACCAACGGCTCGACCACAGTGTTGCAACGTTGACAATGTCCCACGGCATGCGCATGTTCGTCAATTTTCACCAGATATCCGGCAGCTTCCATATCGGCAACGATTTTCTTGCGACACTCGTAGCGATCCAATCCGGCATATGCCTCTCCCGCCTCCGGCGTCATCGTCCCGTCATTGCCGATCACCCGGATCATGGGCAAATTATGGCGTTGACCCATGTCAAAGTCATTTGGGTCATGGGCGGGAGTTACTTTCACCGCGCCGGTGCCAAAGGCCGGGTCAACATATTCATCAGCGATGATTGGCAGAATACGTCCCACAAGTGGCAATACGAGGTTTTTGCCGACCATCGCCGTGTAACGCTCATCAGTGGGATTCACCGCCACCGCAGTATCTCCAAGAATCGTCTCCGGCCTGGTGGTCGCTACTGTAATAAATTCACCTGGATTATCCTGCAGCGGATAACGCACATGGTAGAGTTTTCCTGCCGTATCTTCGTGTTCCACCTCTATATCCGACAGGGCCGTATTACAGCGAGGACACCAATTAGTAATCCGATTCCCCTGATAAATCAATCCTTTTTCATGCAGTGTGACAAAAACTTCCCGCACAGCTTTAGAACAACCCTCATCCATCGTGAATCGTTCTCGTTCCCAGTCGCAGGAAGCACCCATCCGTTTCAATTGGTTGGTGATGCGATCGCCATATTGATGTTTCCACTCCCAGACGCGCTCGATAAATTTATCCCGACCAATGTCGTAGCGGGACACACCTTCCTTGGACAGGACTTCTTCCACCTTGATCTGTGTGGCAATACCAGCGTGATCGCAGCCAGGCATCCATAGAGTATCATAGCCCTGCATACGCCGCCAACGGATCAAAATATCCTGCAACGTGTTATCCAGGGCGTGCCCCATATGAAGCTGCCCCGTGACATTTGGCGGCGGAATGACGATACTGTAATGTTGTCCGTCCTGATTGGGTTCCGCATGGAAAACCCGGTCCTCTTCCCACTTCTTATACCATTTGGTTTCCACCGATGCCGGATCATATACTGTTGAAATATTTTCCTTCGCCATCTGCTGTTTCCTCCCTATATCCTGCGCTAATAAGTCACGAACGAAAAAAGCCCCTTCATCCCCCTTGAAAAGGACGAAAGGACATGCTTCCGCGGTACCACCAATATTCCTGTCATCAACAGGCGCTTTGTTGTCGTAACGGGACAAACCGGCCGGGCTTACTAATAGAGTTCAGCCCTGCAGCTCCGGAACGACTTTCGCGCAACCCCTACCATAGAACCTCACAGCCAAGGGTTCTTTCTCTGTCTGGCTCCTGTCCGCTACTCTTTCCCTCATTGCCTGCCACATGAAATTGTATTCTCAATATATCTATCCGCGACAAATTTGTCAAGTTGTACAATAATCCTTTGCTCGTAACCGTCTTATTTGCCGAGCAGAAGCTTCACCGCCCAGATGCTTGCCTCATAAAGAACTAAGATCGGAATCGCCATCATCGTCTGGGAAAAAATATCCGGTGTCGGTGTGATGATGCCTCCCGCAATGAAAGCGACTAAAATCATCATTCGCCGTTGCTTCGCCAAAAAAGCGGAACTGATGATCCCCATCTTTGCCAGCACCAATAGACCTAGTGGTAAGTTAAAAATAATCCCGAAAGGTAAAATAAACGACAACAGAAAGGACAGGTACTGAC
>DATMYT010000013.1:0-8767 GCA_035560855.1 Negativicutes bacterium
GGTAAATATTCCTCATATCCTCTTTTGTCATCGGCTTTGGATTATTGTTCAATAATCGGGTGACCTTGCTTGCCGCTTCCACCATGATTTCCAGGTCCTTCTCGGTAACCCCTTTGTCCCGCAAATGAATATCCATATTTAAGTCATGGGTTAACGAGAATAGATTTTCGATCATCTTTTCAGCCGCTTCCTTCGCGGAAAGTCCCTTCACGTGAATCCCCATGGCTACTGCAATGTCTTTAAATTTTTCTTCCGCTGCATCCAAATTGAATTGCATAACATGCGGCAATAGGACGGCATTGGATAATCCATGCGGCATATGAAATTTTCCTCCAAGCGGGTAAGCCAGTGCGTGCACTGCGGTAGTACTCGACGAAGCAATGCACATGCCGCCAAACAAGGCGGCCAACAGCATATCATGCCGGGCGTCAATGTCGCTGCCGTTCTGGTAGGCCTTGCGCAAGCTGCGCGAAATCAGGCTAATTGCTCGAAGAGCATACGTATCACTTAGCGGATTGGCTTTTTTCGATATATAACACTCAATCGCATGACACAACGCGTCCATGCCTGTCGAGGCCGTGATGGCCGGCGGCAAACCAATGGTCAGACACGGATCAAGAATGGCCCAGTTCGGAACCAGCTTACTGCTGACGATACCAACCTTCGATTCTTCTTCAGGCACGAAAAAGATTGCGTTTTGAGTGGCCTCCGAGCCGGTTCCTGCAGTCGTGGGGATCATCAAGGTCGGCAAGCCCGCTTTTTCAATTTTAGCGCCACTCAGCAGCTCTTTCAGTGACTGGGGATTGGTCAACAGCACAGCAGTGATTTTCGCCACATCCATGGAGCTGCCTCCGCCAATGCCGATGATCGCCTGGCAATCCATTTTTCTGGCTGTTGCATATACCTGATTGACGTGATCGGTTGCCGGCTCAGGTGGCGTGTTGTTAATGATCTCAACCTTGACCCCGGCTTCTTCCAGCAATTTACGCGGCTTATCCACCAGGCCAGTGTTCCAGACACCTTGGTCAGTGATGATAAGCGCGGTCTTCAAATTATACTCGACGGCAAAATCCCTGATAGCCTGAATACTGTCGATCCCGGCCACAATTTTCCCCACATTGAAGAGAGTATATACATCGGTATGGGGCATCACGGTCACCTCCGCACTTTATGTTTCTTGTCTACTGTCACGGAACTTATTTGCCGTTCCAGACCGGATGGTCGTAGGCGGCTTTGTTTGCCACATGCGGCCATTTTTCACCATTGAGGATGGCAAGGACACCTGCCGCAGCCATAGTGCAGACACCTGCCGCCGCCTCTTGTGTCAAGCCTGCCATATGCGGCGTAATAATGAAATTATCCAGTTTTAGCAGCGGGTGCTCCGGGCTGACAGGCTCCGTCGTCAAAACATCGGCAGCCGCACTATGTATCGTATGGTTCGACAACGCTGCCGCCAGCGCCGCTTCATCGACAATCTCGCCGCGCGCGCAATTGATCAGAACCGCGCTGGATTTCATGATTCCTAGTTCCCGTTCGCCGATCAGGTTTCGGGTTTTCGGCGTAAGCGGCACGTGCAGGGAAATCACGTCGGCCTTGCTCAGAACCTGATCCAGTTCCGGCTCGTATTGATATCCTTGCTGTTCGATACTTTCCCTGGCAACAAACGGATCATAGACGATCACTTTAAGCCCGATGGCGGTGCTCAGTTTGGCCAATTCACGTCCGATATTTCCGTACCCAATGAGTCCCAACGTTTTTCCCAACAGTTCGAACGATTTATAGCTGTTCCTCACATTGAAATTACCGCTACGCGTCTGAGCATCACTATGCAGAATATCTTTTGTCGTGGCAAAAATAAGTGCCAACGCATGTTCAGCCACCGATCTCGTATTGGCGCCTGGTGCAATGACGACTGGAATACCGCGTTCCGTGGCAGCAACAAGATCGACATTGTCGACCCCGACTCCAGGTCGGCCGATTGCCTTTAGATTTTTCGCCGCCATAATGGTAGCTCTATCAATGGAACCAATTCGAATAATCAATCCATCCGCATCCAGCAACTCCGGCAGTATTTCCTGCGGATTGCCGTTATTGGTGATTTTGACCTCCGCCTTGCCTTCGAGGACCTGCATGCCTGCTTCATGTAACCGATGGGTTATCACAATTTTCTTCATTGTCAAAACCTCGCCCTATTTATAGAGTTCCAACACTTTTTTCAGTGCTTCGTCAATCGCTTGGGAATTCGTTCCGCTTACCGGCCTGCGAGCCGGGCCCACAGGATATCCCAGAAGATTCATCGCCCGTTTCACCACCGAATTGGGATTTCCCATCGCCATAACGTCACGGAATGGACGAAGCCGGAATTGTTCAGCCTTGGCGTCTGCGATTTTCCCCTCCTGCCACAGGGAATAAATTTTTACTGAAATCTCAGGAAAAACGTTGGCAGTCCCGGCAATGGCGCCAGCCCCACCAGCCAGCAACGTCCACAAAATGAGCGAGTCGTTTCCAGCCAGCACGGACAAGCGAGGATCGGTGCTTTCAATATATCGGAGAGTGCTGTCAAAATTGCCGCTGCTATCTTTTACTCCCACGATATTCTCGTATTTCGCCAATTTCTTTACGGTTTTGTAATCAATGCTGTTGCCGGTTCGGCCCGGGATATTGTAGAGAACGATGGGAAGATCGACGGCAGAAGCAATTTCACTATAACACACATACAGCTCATCCTGAGATACCGCCACATAATAGGGGGTCACGATGGAAAGTGCATCAACTCCCAGTTCCTTGGCCTTCAGCGATAGTTCAATCGTGTCTTTCGTGCAGATGCAGCCAGTGCCGGCATATACGGGAACCCGACCTTTTGTCTCTTCAACCACTGTTTTGATAATGGCCAGTTTTTCTTCAGTCCCTAACGCATAGACTTCACCATTGGTTCCGAGGCAAAATAACCCCTTCACGCCGCAGGCAATCTGTCGATTGACCTGTACCCGCAGTTCCTGCAAATTGACGCTCTCATCTTCATACATGGGAGTGATAATCGGTGTAATGATACCCTGTGGTTTAAACATCTTCATACGACCTCTCTTTTTTGTTGTTCTATTCATTGCTATTTTCACGACAATCCGTTGTTCAGTGCCAGGCGCCGATATCCGTCAGGTTTCCATCTGCATCGAACACTATCTCTCGGGGTTCGCCGATAATTTCCATCTGTGGGTGCTGCCGTGCTTCTTCGAGCAGGGATTCAGCGACATCAATTTCTTTGACGTGAAGGGTATTGGGAATTCGCACCATGCGCAGCTTTTCCATATTAGTGACATTACAAGTTTTCACTGCTGCCTGTATGGCCAACCGGTCCGACTCCATAATCAGCGGAATCATTCCACCCAAAGTAACTGTCGAGGTCAATGCATTAGCGTAAGTATGTTCCAAATTGATCTTGTTAAACAGCCGACGCGTCGTAATATCCGCCAACCCTACGGCAACCGCGTTTCCATGGCTTGGATCAGTCAAGTCGAGCACTGCCATTTTGCTCGTTTTTTGGCTCATCACCACATAGGGAGTAGAAGCCCTACCGGTAATATTCGAATCCATTCCGGCGCCGGAAAACTCTTTTCCCATCTGGTCCACAATCAATACATCCAACGGAGTGAATAAAATTCCGGGCATGTTTCGTTTTGCTTCAATCAGCAGCTGTTCCTCAGTTTCCAGTATCTCTTCCGCCGGAATAGCCACGACCTTGGCAATTTTGTCGTAAGCATTCTCGATAGTCCCAATACCGAAAAGAAATGGCGCTTTTTGAAGTTTGACACGCGCCATGTCAACAATATTTTTTGCCATGTGCCCAAAGCCAAGGGTATGACAAGAATTCGCCCCTTTTTGCTTGCCCAGCCCAATGGTGATCATTTTTACCAATCCGCTTTCAATCGGGCCGCTGAAAGCAGTATGAGGCTTAATGCGATTGATGATCACGATTCCATCAGCCTGCATGGCATTCTTGTCCATCAATATCGGCAACCCATTGGGCAGCACGCCTATCTCCACCACATCCATGGACGAAACAATCGGACATCCCATGCTCGTTTCGGTGATACCAAGACCCGCCAGTACTTCAATCTGTCCTTGCGCCGTAGCCCCTCCATGACTGCCCATGCCAGGCACGATAAAAGGTTCTGCTCCGACCGCTTTAATTTGCTCCACCACGATTCGGGCAATGAGCGGAATCTCCGCCACGCCTCTACTCCCTACCGCTACCGCGATCCGCATGCCCTTGCGAATGCGATGGGCTATGACAGGTTTACACAGTTCACTGCGCAGAGCCGCAGCAACATCTCCCACAGCACTTGCGGAAAAGGTTTGCCGTACCCGGACCATGCGCGGCAAAGCGACATCTTGTAAAATTTCTGTAATAATGCCCACGCCTTAGCCTCCAAAAGATAATCCATGTTTGCTGTTACTTAGCCCTGTGGGCTAAGTAACAGCAAACATCAAGATGCCGGACTACTTCTTTTTCTTGTCCAATCCCAGTTCTTTAATCAGCGGAGCCATCTCTTTGTACATGTTTTGCAAGAACTTCGCAGTGTCGTCACCAGACATATACTCCAGATAATCAAAATCCCCCGTCTTTTTCGCAGCAGCCTTGAAATCCGGATCTTCCATGACTTTCTTAAAAGTATCGTGCAGTTTTAGGGCAATATCATCCGGTAAGCCGGCAGGAGCAGAAATCCCCTTCGTTACACCCATGACCACATTAAAGCCTTTTTCTTTCGCTGTGGGTACATCCGGCATGGTTTTGATCCGTTTTTCGGCAAACACGGTCAGCGTCCGGAGTGTTCCATTGATCGCATGCTCTCCTGCCTCTTGCGGGTGCATGACGCCAACATCTACATGTTTTCCGAGAAGAGCCGCGACTACCTCAGATGCGCCGCCACCAAACGGAACCATTTTCATATCAAGTCCCGCAGCCTTGCGGAAACTTTCCATCGCCATATGAGTAGTGCCGCCCGGTGAATTCTGGCCATACTTTACTTTGCCCGGGTTTTGCTTCACATAGGCAACAAACTCATCCAGTGTTTTCCACGGAGAATCGGCATGCACAACCAGAATGATCTGATGCGTCGCAATGTTGATAATATGCCGGACATCCTTATTGGGGTCATAAGGTACGTTCTGTACCAACGGCGTCGAAGTAAAGTTTCCCGTGGAGGTCGTCAGCAACGTATATCCGTCAGGTTTGGACTTCAACACATAATCTGTGCCGATGGTTCCACTGGCTCCCACTTTATTCTCAACCACAACAGGTTGTCCCAGAATCTTCGACGCACTGTTGCCCAAAGCTCGCGCCAACAAATCGGTCGATCCGCCCGCTGCAAACTGGCAGACTAGCGTAATCGCTTTGGTAGGATACTTGGGCGACTCCTTCTTGGTATCCTTAGCATCCTTGCCGGCACCGCCACACCCGACCAGCACCAACGATACGGCAAGGATAACAGTAATTCCCAAACAGAAAAGTTTTCTCGCCTTCATATTTCTTCCCCCTCGCTATTTACTGTCAAATACTATGTTTTTTTAACAACCCTATTCTATCGAGACGTTTATTCTTCATCTCACCCCCACTTTGCAGTACTCTGGCATACCCACCCGTTTAATCAGCCGCTGCAAGAATTTTGCTTCGTTTTTGCTTTTTTGTCTCGCTATAGATGGTCCATAAAAGAATTAGCGCGGCAACTGCCAACAGCGTCCCCGAAATAGGCCTTTGAAGAAAGAACAGAAAACTACCATCAGCCATTATCAGTCCCTGCCTCAGGCTTTTCTCAAAAACCGGTCCCAGAACCAATCCCACCAGCAGCGGGGTAGCGGAATAATTAAGGTACTTAAAGATAAATCCCAGCAAACCGAAAAACAGCAGCATGAAAATATCAAACAGACTGTTGTTGAGACTGTACGCGCCGATAAACATGATCGAAGTCACAACAGGTATTAAGATTTTCGGTGGCACCTTGGTGAGAGATGCAAATAATCCGACCAAGGGAAGATTTAATACCAGTAACATGAGATTTCCGATATACATGCTAGCCACCACCAGCCAGAATAGCTGCGCCTGACCCGTGATAAAAGTTGGTCCCGGCGCGACACCGTGAAGCATCAACCCACCAAGCAAAACCGCCGTTGCCGGAGCAAAAGGTATACCCAACGCTAAAAGTGGCACCATGGCGCCTGCGGCAGCCGCGTTATTCGCCGACTCCGGGCCAGCCACCCCTTCGATCGCCCCTTTGCCAAAGATCTCCGGCGTTTTAGAAATTCCTTTCTCCACCCGATACGACACCAGCGATGACAATATAGCCGCCGGACCTGGAATCAGTCCGATGGGAAAGCCGATAAACGAGCCTCTGATGATAGGCCATATCGACCTTTTCAATTCCTCGCGGTTGGGGTAAAGATCCCGGAACCTCACCTTGATCATTTCTCCCACATCGTAAGGTTCGACGGCGATGGCAAAAACCTCAGCCATCCCGAAAAGTCCCATGGCACACGGCAAGAACTCTATCCCCCTGGTAAGTTCCAACACGCCGAACGACAGACGGTTAAAACCGGTAAGCACATCAATTCCGATAGTACTGATCATCATCCCGACAGTGAATACCAGAAAAGACTTGATAAAGGAGTCACCTGACAAATTGCTGAGCAACAGCATGCCGACCAGACTGATCGCGAAATACTCGGGCGGTCCGAAAGCAAGCGCGGCTCTACCCAGTGGCGGTGCAAAAAGCATCAGCAAAAGCACCCCGACGGTACCCGCGACCCATGATCCGATGCCCGCAACTGCCAGAGCTGCTCCAGCCCTGCCTTTTCTCGCCATTTGGTATCCATCAAGACAGGTCACTACCGAGGCGGCTTCACCAGGCACATTAATAAGAATCGATGTTGTTGATCCGCCATACATGGCGCCGTAATAAATGCCTGCCAGCAAAATCAAACTTGTTCCTGCATCCATGCCATAACTGAACGGCAACAGCAGCGCCATCGCGCCCACTGGGCCAATGCCCGGCAATACTCCCACTATCGTTCCAATCAGTACTCCGATAAAACACGCCGTCAAATTATTGAAAGACAACGCCAACTCGAACCCTTGCATTAAATTATTAATAACATCCATGGTCAACACCTCCCTCCGTAAAAGCTAAAATATGCCACGTGGCAACGGTACTTCAAGGACAAGAAAGAAGAGCAAATACGCAATCACCGAAGTTGCAGCCGCTAGCCCAACTGGCTGCACCCAGCCCTTCGAGCCGAGAATCTTTGCCAGTACGAGCACCAACGCAAATATGGCGATATAAGCTCCCAATGTCTCGAACACAGGAATAAAGACCAGACTTGCCACGACATAACCCCAAAAGCGTTTAAGCCCATCCCTTGGTATCTTTTCATCTTTATTTTCAGCGGTTTTCTGTAGTGAAGTCATCCATACCCGCAATGATACGAGCAAGCCAATAGCACCTAGCACCCCAGGAAAGAAGGCTGCTCCCGGTTCATTCAATGTCCCGAAGTCGTCCATTTGCCAGATGAAAAATAAATATCCCAGACACAATAAGGCTACAAATAATGAAAAAGCGCTTTCTGCCTTCCGCATGCCACTAACCTTCTCTCATAAATCATGATTTAATATCGTGTTTTTTATTCCGCGCACAACTTACTTTCCGGCATATTTTACCTGAGCCATTTTAGCGCCCAGCAACAACGACTCTGTCATACTCTGGCTGTCGGCGGTGCCTTTTCCAGCTTTACCGAAAGCCGTTCCGTGGTCAACCGAAGTTCGTATGTACGGCAAGCCTACAGTTACATTAACACCGGTTTCGAAGCCCAAAACTTTCAGTGGAATATGCCCCTGATCATGGTACATGACCACAACAATGTCAAAATGATGTTTTATGGCGGCACGATAAAACACCGTATCCGGCGCAATGGGGCCGGTTACGTCGATTCCTCTTTTTTTTGCAGCTTCCACCGCCGGCATGATTTCTTCAATATCTTCCGTACCAAACAATCCGCCTTCCCCAGAATGAGGATTGAGTCCAGCCACTGCAATCCGGGGTTTTTCGATACCCAACATCTTCACCGACTCATCCGCCAGTTCAATCACCCGCAATACCCGTTCTTTTTTTACCAAATCACAGGCTTTTCTTAGTGATGAGTGTGTAGAAACATGGATGACCCGAAGCGAACCGCCGGTCAGCATCATCGCATAGTCTTTTGTCCCCGCAAGATGCGCCAAAATTTCCGTGTGCCCCGGAAAATGATATCCACCGAGGTTTAATGCCTCTTTATGGAGCGGTCCGGTAACTACGGCATGAATTCGATGCTTCAGTGCATATCCGACAGCTTTTTCCACATACTCGTAAGCCGCTTTGCCCGCTCTGGCGTCAACTGTCGCAAATGGCAAATCCGCCGGCAAATTATTCAGGTCAATAATATCGATCACGCCAAAGTCATTGCCGCCGTCTTCCGGTTCAGCCACAACACGGCAGATCAGGTCGGCGCCGACGATCTTCACGGCCCGTTCCATTATTTTTTTGTCTCCGATCACGACTGGCCGGGAAACTTCATAGATCTCCTTATCACACAGAGCCTTCACGATAATTTCAGGTCCGCAACCGGTAGCGTCTCCTATGGTAATACCCAAAATCGGTTTCATTTTCTCCCTCACCCCGTAAATTAAAATCTGCTGCTAGCGATCTTTTTAACGTAAAATGTTGTATACAACGTTTTACGT
>DATMYT010000014.1:0-8330 GCA_035560855.1 Negativicutes bacterium
GCGTGGAACTGACCGGCGGCGAACCGCTCTTGCGCCGGGATCTGCCGGACATCCTGGCAGCGCTGGCGGCAAGACAAATCGCCGTACGGCAAATCTACTCCAACGGGATTTTGATTACCCCGGAGATTCTGCGCGTCATCAAAGAACAAGGATTCACGCCGCGATTTCAGATCAGCTTTGACGGCTGCGGCGCACATGACGCCATGCGCGGCGTCAGCGGCGCGGAAGCACCTACTTTGCAGGCGATCCGGCTTCTGCGGGAGCATGACTTCCCTGTCATCGTCGCGACCTGCATTGACCGGAACAACCTGGGCGCGCTTCCCGCTACCTATGAAATGATGAAAAAACTCCGCATTCAGTACTGGCGGGTTGCAACGCCCCAAGCGATCGGCAACTGGCGGCAAAGCGCAACGGGTCTGACGCCGGAAGATACGCTCGCAGACTGCGCGGCGGTAACCAAGCGATGGCAGGAAGACGGTCGTCCCTTCCAACTGCAGATGCCGGGCTACAGAAGTGACGATGAAGCCCAGGAACAAGCCCGCGCAAACTACACCCCCGAGAGCTACGACTGCATGGTCGGCCGGGAAAGTCCCTCGCTGCTGCCGGACGGCACGCTGCTGCCTTGCCCCGCCTATACGGATACCGTCATTGGCGGACAAATGCCGAACCTGCTGCAGGAATCTTTCGGTGAGGTCTGGACGGAATCAGCCTTGCGCGAGCTTCTCAACACGAAGAAAAGCGCCGTCCTGGCCCAAAATGCCGAGTGCGCCGCCTGTGAACATTTCGCGCGCTGCGGCGGCGGCTGCCGCGCTTCTGCCGTATCGGCGACGGGAGAACTGATGTCGGTCGACCCGGCGATTTGCCGGATGTACCAAACAAACTACCGCCGGCGCTTTTCCGAACTGGCGGGCTTGTAGCGGGAAACGCGAAGATTTCATTCATAAAAATAGATAAGGGAGCGTGAAAGAAAAATGAGTATGGAACAAGCGAAATCTTTTCTGGAAAAGGTAAAGTCGGATGCGGCGCTGGCAGAGCAAGTGAAGGACGCAAAAACAGCGGACGAGGTAGTGAAAAAGGCGGCTGAACTAGGGTATTCGTTTACACAGACTGAATTCGAAACAGAAAGTCAACGCGTAAGTGACGACGAATTGGGCAGTATCAGCGGCGGTGATACTTATATCATGTGTGAGGCGAACCAATCCTATAAACAATTTTCATGATCGTCGGCCAAGGTACGCGTTGGGTATAAAGATCAGGGAACCCATTTCCCTGATACTAAATTTATGGAGGCGACACTACAATGAGTATGGAATCCGCGAAAGCCTTTATGGACAGAATGAAAACCGACAAAGAATTGGCAAAAAAAACAATCGCCTGGAAAGATTGGGAAACAGCGCTGCCGCTGATAACGAAAGAAGGATTTGATTTTACGCCGGAGGAATTTGAGCGTTGTCAAAACGAGAAGTTGACGGATGCGGAGTTGGACGCAGTTGCCGGGGGTACGGGGTGGAAATGTCTTTTCAATACTTCTTGGTAGTTGCCGCAAAGACATGCGAAAAAACGCAACAGGAAATCATGGATTCACGGTGAATGCAAAGCCTATACGAAGCTTCCCGATGGGTCGCCGAAAAAATAACCGGGGCAAGAGGGTTTATTCATGCAGCATGATTCGTAAAACAACAAGCCCCGTGGTTACCGAAGCCATGACGATCAATGATGACTACCCGGTAGGTATCAGGAATTGGGAAATTTATGGGGAGGCGACACAAAATGAGTGTGAAAGCGGTAAAATTATTCCTGGAAAAGGTGAAGACGGACGCGGCGCTGGCAGAGCAAGTGAAGGACGCAAAAACAGCGGCGGCAGTGGTCCAAAAGGCGGCGGAACTAGGCTATTCCTTTAGTGAACAGGACTTGCGCAGCGTTGAGGCGCCATTATCCGACAGCGAGCTGGAGGGCGTATTAGGCGGGAAAAAAACGGACGTGCCAATGAAGTGTCCGACACACCCTTGGGGATAAGGGAATCGCATTCCAAGAGAGCGGCAATAGCTTTAAGTATAATAAATAGGCATGCTATTCAGCAGAAAATGTTAGAATGCACAAGCATCTTGGGAGGACAATTTATCAATGAAAATTCTTGTGATCATGGCCAATCCACGCAAAAATTCCTATACACGCAGGTTGCTGCAGGCTTTTTTGTCATCATATCAACAGCACCACCCAGCAGATACCGTTACGGAGCTGGATTTATATCAGGCTGATATTCCGGTCATTGACGGCGCCGTTATTCAGGCATGGGACAAGGTGGGGCAAGAACTTTCTCCGGAGGAGCAACGGCTGCTGGTCAAAATCGATTTTTATACCGAGCAGTTTGTTACAGCCGATAAGATCGTGTTTGCTGCGCCGATGTGGAATCTGCAGTTTCCGCCGTTGTTGACGGCCTATTTGGCCAACATCATGGTTGCCGGCAAGACTTTTTGCTACACCGAAACCGGTTGTAAGGGCTTGCTGCAGGATAAGCCGGTTTTGCTATTGCATGTGCGGGGAGGAATTTATTCTTCCGGGCCGATGCGGGCCTTTGATCATGCCGTCCCGTATCTCCGGGATTTATGCGGCATGCTGGGGCTCACTCGTTTTCAGACAGTGATTTACGAAGGCGGGGAAATGTTTCCGGACCGAACCGCACAGCTTTTGCAGCAAGCCATGCTGCAGGCCGCGAACGTGGCGGAGCATTTTTGAGTTGAATGAAGCCTGTTTTTTAGGGGGGAGGAAAAAACATGAGCCGCATTCAGAGCATCGCGATAAAAGACGACTACCGACTCGAAGCGCTGCTGGACAACGGCAGCAGCATCACTTTGAACATGCAAAGCCGCCTCGGTACCGTCCGCTTCGGATTGCTCTTTGATCCGGCGTTCTTTGCTACGGCGACCACTGACGGATCTTTCATCCGCTGGGGCGATCAGATCGAGATCTCGCTTACCGAACTTTTTCAACTCGCACAACAATCACACCATTCGGAGACGCAACTATTGCTTTTTTCAAGCGAGAAGAAAGAACGCTGTAATCGCAAATACAATCGAGGAGGGATACCGATGTCGACAGAAAATGTGCAAAAGTTCTATGCGGCGATTTCGCAGGACGAAGCGCTGAAACAGAAATTCGCGGAACTGTCCCGAAAATACGCGGAAGAGTCGCTGGATGACGTCACAGTAAGGGCAATGATTGAGCAAGAAACCTTGTCCTTGGCGGCGCAGCTGGGATACTCGTTCACTGTGGACGATTTGAAAGAATATGGCGAAGAAATGCAAAGTCCGAATGGGGGGTACGAGTTGAGTGACGATGAGTTGGAAGCGGTAACAGGCGGTGGAAACACTTGCGACAAGGTGGGTTTTGGATGGGGTACGTGGACTCAGAAGGAAGGCAACTATGCGCGCGACTATACCTGCGTTATCGCCGGGTTTGGAGAATCAAGATACAATGTGAGCTGGTGACTAATTATCAGGAAACACGGCGACTCGCTTGATCCGCCGCCGAAAATAAAACGACAGGAGGTAACAGTATGAAACACGGTATTTTTCTCACAGTCCTATGTCTGGCGCTATTCACATCTTCGGTATGGGCTGGGCCGGTTGTTGGCGCTCCCGCATTGCTCGACACCCAATATACGCAGGGGATACTCGTCAATCTGGATGACTGGTTTGCATCTCATCCGGTTACAGCTGGCGGGCCTTCGCGCGCCGATGTGATTTTCTCTTCGCCTCGCGCCCAAGTTCTTCTGGCCAACAACAACGGTCCGCAGATCGGTCTGCATTACCATCAAAGCGCCGATGAAATCATCATGGTCTACAAAGGTCAAGGCGAAATATACATTGGGGGTGAATGGGTTCCGGTCAAAGCCGGTGACGTTCACATCAATCCGCGCGGCGTCGTTCACGGCGTTCGCGTAGTTGGGGATGAAGATTTGCAATTTCTGTCCATTTATACGCCCCCGCAAGCCGGCGGCAACGACAAGGTTCTGATCAAATGAGTAGAGTGCATGCGCGGTCTTTTATTACAAAGATTAAGTGCGAGGCTGAATTTTTATCCTATTTCAGGGATGCAAAAACGGCGCAGGATGTGGTCGAAAAAGCGGCGGACATCGGCTATGATTTCACGGAAACCGAGTTTCGAGCGGCTCTGGACAAGCTGGAGGATAACGAAAAGTCAGCGGTTGTGGGTGTTCTCAGGATGGCGGCGAGACACTAACACAGGTCGTTTGGCAGGAAATCACGGACCCACAGCTTTTGCGTTTGCGCGCAGCGAAAGGAATGGCTATAAAAGTGAAAAAATATGGATGCGTTGCCGCAATATTGATGTTGGCGTTGGGGTGGATGCTGGCGGGGTGTTCGAAACAGGATGCTCCGCCGATGGCAAAGCTCGAAGATCTGGCCAACAAGCGGATCGGTATTTACAGCGGAACCGTGTATGACAAATTTGTCGTCGATAATTTTCCTGCAGCTACGCCCATGCGCTATAAGGATCAAGCCGATCTCATTTTGGCGACAAAGGGTGAAAAAATTGATGCAGCAATACTGAACTATGCGGCGGCTAAAATTATGTTGAAAGCGAATCCTGAAGTTGGTATTCTGACGGACCAAGTGCTGTCGCTTCCCATTGGAATCGGGTTCAACAAAAATAATCCCGCCCTGCGCGAACAATTTAACGCATTTTTACGAGCAGGCAAAGCTGATGGTTCCGTGGACACAATGTATAAAAAGTGGTTTGAAACAGATCTGGACACGGTCAAAATGCCAAAATTCACCAGTATTCCGAATGGGAGAACGATTAAGGTTGGGGTTGCGGTGGGGGACTTGCCGAGTTCCGGCCTCATCGACGGCGAATATGTCGGATTTGATGTTGAAATGCTGCAGACGTTCGCACAAAAAGCAGGCCTCAAACTGGAATTTGTCTCCCTGGAATTTGGCGCGCTGATTGCTTCGCTGGCGTCCGGCAAGGTGGACATGATTGCCGATTGTATTTCCATTACCCCGGAACGTCAAAAACAGATCGATTTCAGTGATGCTTATATGGAAGACAAAACAGCGGCCATAGCCCTGAAAAGGAATATCGCCCATCTTAAAAATTCCGATTTGACCGATGCCGGGAACCGTTCTGTTTGGGGCGGCTTGACCCAGAGCTTTTACAGCAACATTCTGCAAGAACACAGATATATGCTGATTCTTGACGGGCTAAAAGTCACTTTGATCATATCCGTTTTTTCGCTTCTGTTCGGAACCTTGCTGGGAGCTTTCATTTGTTTTTTGCGCATGTCGAGCCGGAAAGTTTTCCGAGAGGGGGCGAAGCTATACATCTCTTTGATGCGAGGAATCCCTGTGCTGGTTTTGTTGATGCTCACTTACTATGTCATCTTTGCGAAAACGAATATTTCACCGGTTTTGGTGGCGGTGATTGCCTTTAGCGTAAATTTTGCCGCTTATGTGGCGGAAATGTATCGAAGCGCCATCGAGAGCATTGACAAGGGGCAGACTGAAGCCGGAATCGCCGGTGGCTTCACTCCGGCCCAAACCTTCTTCTATATCGTCATGCCACAGGCGATGATACGGGTTCTGCCTGTCTATAAGGGTGAACTGATTTCTCTGGTGAAAATGACATCCGTTGTTGGCTATGTGGCTGTGCAGGATTTGACCAAAGCCAGCGATATCATACGTAGCCGAACTTTTGACGCTTTTTTCCCGCTGATTATGTCGGCGGTGTTGTACTTTATGATTTCATGGGGGCTTTTGCAGGTCCTGGAAGTTTTTGAAAAAAGAACAGACCCAAGGCAGCGGCGCGACAACAAATCTGCATGCTTTTCATCGGATTTGAATGGGAGGCGGAAATCATGATCAGCGTTCAACATCTTGCCAAATGCTTCGGCGATTTTTGGGTGCTGAAAGATATCAACGTCGAAATCCGAAAGGGCGAGGTTATATCGATTATCGGCCCGTCGGGAACCGGCAAGAGCACTTTCCTGCGCTGTCTTAATCTGCTGGAAATCCCCAGTAGCGGCAGTATATTCATTGACGGAAACGATATTCTGAAGTTGGGGGCGGATAAACCCAAGCTGCGGCAAAAAATGGGAATGGTATTTCAATCCTTCAATCTCTATGCCCATCTGACGGTGCTGGAAAATCTGACACTGGGGCCGATCAAGCTGCGAGGAAAGACGAAAGCGGCGGCTGAAGAAAAAGCGCTGGATCTGTTAAAAGTTGTGGGGCTTGCAGGCAAAGCCGACAGTTTTCCCGATGAGCTTTCCGGCGGCCAGAAACAGCGGGTGGCTATTGCCCGGTGTCTTGCTATGGAACCCGAAATCATTCTGTTTGATGAACCCACCTCGGCCCTTGACCCCACCATGGTCAGCGAAGTTCTCGCTGTCATCCGCCGGTTGGCTCGGGAGGGAATGACCATGGCTATCGTGACGCATGAAATGGAGTTTGCCAAAAGTGTTTCCACTCGGGTCTTTTACATGGACGAAGGGTTGATTTATGAAGAAGGAAGCCCAGATGAAATTTTTGAAAATCCCCAAAGAGAAAAAACCCGGATGTTTATTCAGCGCATCCGCAAGTTTGCCGCCAGCATCACTAGCCAGGAATTTGATTTATACAAGCTGAATGCCGGGATTGAAATGTTTTGCACCCGGCATACGACAGACCGAAAAATTGTTAACAATCTGCTGCTGTTAGTGGAGGAAATTCTGACAGCAATGCTGTTGCCGTTAGAAGGTGGAAAACAGGATATTGAACTGACGGTTGAATATGCGGAAAAAACCGGAGAGTTCCGAATGTTGTTCGATTATGCCGGCGCTCCATTCAATCCCTTCGCCCTGCCTTTGGATGCCGGCAATCTGTCATTGCTGCTGGTAACAAAGATGGCGAAACAGAATACTTATTCGTTTGTTGATGGCAGAAACCAATTGATCATTCTGCTGTAAGTGGTCTGAGGACGACGATAGATAAAAAAGTTCTAAAAGACTACCCGGTGGGTAGTATGAATCAAAAAAAATCCCCTGTACAATTTTTGTATAGGGGATTTTCTATTTGGGGAGGAAACGCAGATTGCTGATTTCAAAAAAGTGGCATACGCTCCTGGCGAAGACGATGATTCTCGTTCTTCTGCTCACAAATCCGGCGACAACGGCGGCGGTATATGCCGAAGCCGATCCGCCGGCGGAAAATAAAACAACGGCCGCGTCGCAGCCCAGCCTCACCTTTACCGTGGAGAAACCTACTCCGGAGATAGCGGGTGAAAAAGCCGCCGCAACCGGCGAAACGGAAGACTCTTCCGCCAGCGGCAAACGCATCAGTGATCAGGAAAAGCTGAACAGTTTTGGCAACCGCCTGCTCGCCTACTATATCCAACGCGGCCAAAAAGGCGGGCCCTCCTGGCTGAGGACCACGGACATCCAACTGCGCTTTGATCAAGATAACCGCCCCCTCTACTCGTTCGAAACCATCCAGCCCTTCGGGGATATCGGGAAAGACGGCAGCCTCTGGTTCTGGCAGGGCCGTTATGCCCATCTGAACTTAGATAACGGCAGCACGGCCAATATCGGCCTCGGCTGGCGCAAACTCTCCGCGGACAAGACCTCCCTCGTCGGCCTCAATCTCTTCTATGACTACGGCTTCCAGTACGACCTCCAGCGCGTCGGTATCGGCGCGGAATACTTCCACAAACAAATGGAATACCGCTTCAACTATTACCGCCCGATCTCCGGGGACAAACAAACCGGACTGGAATACCAGTCCGGCGGGATTCTCTATTCCTACATCCGGGCTGTCGAAGGCTTCGACTACGAACTGGGAACCTCACTGCCGAAAGCTCCCTGGTGGAAAGTCTATGCCGGGGGCTACCACTGGAACAACCAATACAATCCCGACGAAACCGGCTTTCGCCTGCGCAGCAACATGCAACTCACTCCCCGCGTAGCGGTGGAGATCGGCTACCAAAGCTCCAACATAAATAGCGGGAATATGTACGGCAAAATCTCCTACCAACTCGCCGACGCCCTCGGTCCTGCCTTCTGGGGCAGTTTGCCCACAGTAGACGGCAAACCGATTCCTGTTCTCGTCCAGCTATACCAAAACGGCAAACCCATTGGCGAACCCATCCTCGTCAACGCCGCCAAACTCACCGACCGTTTCACCGCCAAAGCCACGCCGGTCCATCCCTCGGACCTTGCGCTACGCTCACCGGATGATGTCTCTCACAAAATGCTGCAGAAAGTAGAGCGGGAAAACGAGATCAAAACCGAGAAGTGGACGAAATTCGTCGCCTATAACGGTTCCATCTCCGTG
>DATMYT010000015.1:0-2154 GCA_035560855.1 Negativicutes bacterium
TATATTCTCCTAACGAGAGAAACTGCAGCTACTTTTCAATGGATTGTTCGGCCTTGAGATAGTTTCTATCCAAGTCCAAAAATAGAAATATCCCGCATAAAAGCGGGATAAATGATGCCTTTTAATAATTCCAGTATGACATTTGGGAATGCTTTGGTCAGGTTTGGATCAGTTCATTCGTAAGTCAACGAACCATCGTCCATCCTTGTATAGTTCCGTCTTCACAGCGCACTAACATACCTTACACCTCTGAATTTGTCCCAAAACGGGTTGTGAAGCCGTATGAACATCGATTTTTTTCATTCTTTCTGGACTACTATTTGGAGGACACCTCATCCCCATGTCCAGCAAGGTACTCGATGATCTCTGACAATAATAGTCCTCAAATTGCACTGGTGCCTTGTAGCCTAAAAGCCGTGTGAGGTCGATCATTATTATAAAACCTAACATACTCTTTTACGTCATTAAAAATTCTGTTTTATGTCTGCAATCCCTACGAAACAGAGATTCTTTTTTTAATGAAACAAAAAACGATTCAGCCACAGCATTGTCGTGTGGAGGAACAGCTGACTTACGCCGAAACGCTGGTACAGCGTCGTCATAAGAATGACGCTGCCGAGAACCCGATCGAACCCCATAAACGGATCGACCCGTAAGAGATCTTCACGGAAGTGAGCGTCTCCACACATCACGCATCCAAATGAGAGTTCTCTGGGGCTTTAAAACAGCGCGACAACACCGTGAGCGCCGCGACAAGGAACAGTGGCCATTACAGACCGAATTGGGTCAGCGGCAAGATCTTACCTGCGAACAAGCACGAACACAAATGAAACGCCTTTTTGATGAGAACACCCGATCCCAGAGTATTCCACATATGAGGAGTGATGTCGCATCGAGCAGTGCGTCGGCGGAGATCACAGTTCCAATCTGTGCGCTGTCGCAACAATAGTCCGTGAGCCAAACCGTCAGGTAGGTTGCCTTCGCCACAGGCGCCCATGCTAACACTTGAATGAAAGAAAATCGAATCTTCAGCTTTCTTGTTGCGCCGACATCTTCCATCGCTTAGGGCTTGAAGATGACTTTAACCGCCTCGCGGTTCAACATCAAGTCAACTCCCTTACGGTAGTCTTCCAGCGGCAGGATATGCGTGATGGTCGACTTCGCATCCAAGATACCCGCGCTGAGCAGATTGAGACAGTTCGCCCAGACGAGCGGGCTGTAGCCGTTGTGACCGACCAACGAAATGTTGCGAAACGTCATCTGGTTCACTGCGTCGAGCGAGAGGCCGTCGCCCTCAAACACCAGTCCTACACGTACAATTTTGCCGCCGCTGCGGGTGAATGGCAGGCACGATTCGACCACGCTCATCGGTCCCGCGCACTCAAATACAGACTCCACGCCCTCGCCGTTGGTGCGGGACAGGATCTCCGCAGCGATGTCGTCCGTTTCCTGCTCCAGCACCCTGGTCGCGCCGAGTTTCTTGGCAATCTCACGATGCAGCACGTTCGTAGACTTACGCACGATAGCGAACACATACGCCGCGCCGCTCGCCTTAGCGGCGTTGATGCAAGCCAGCCCCAATGGACCAACGCCGACAACGGCGACGCTGTCGCCCGGCATGATCGTTCCATGTTGTACGACCGCACAATAGCCGTTAGCCATGGGGTCGAGGATCGCGGCTTCTTCATAAGAAAGGCTGTCCGGGATATGGACCAGACAGGCGGGGAACACATCCAGCACGTCCGCAGGGATCTTTACATATTCGGCGAAGCCACCGTCCAGATCTGAGCCGAGGCCAAGACGGTGAACGCAATGGATCGGCTCGCCAATCATGCACGCATGGCAAACACCACAGACGGAACCCGTGTTGTCAGAAGCGACCCGATCGCTGACCTTCCAATGCTTAACACGAGAGCCAACCTCGACGATTTCGCCTGCAAACTCATGTCCAATCACGACGCCGATTTTACCGAAAGGCGGCAGCTTTGCTGATTTATAAATATGGATATCCGAGCCGCAGAGCCCTGCCGCCTTCACCTTGACCAATACGTCACCTTCTGAAATTTCAGGGATGGGAATTTCTTTCAGTCCGATTCCTTCAGGACCATCTGCGTACTTTACGATCGCTTTCATTAGCGTAACCTCCTGATATTC
>DATMYT010000016.1:0-7972 GCA_035560855.1 Negativicutes bacterium
CCACGTGATGGCCAACACCAAGGTGCAGGAAGCAACAGGAGCGCCACTCTGGATTCATAGCGCTGATGCCGACATGCTGGGCAACGGTTCGCGTAACCTGTCAGCATATTTGGGCGCGTCCACGAGTTGCGGCAAACCGGATCGGCTGCTGGCTGACGGAGATGTTCTGACAGTGGGCGATTTCACCTTGAAAGTTTTGCATACGCCGGGACACACTCCCGGCGGTATCAGCTTACTGGCTGATAAAGCGGTATTTGTCGGTGACACTTTGTTTGCCGAGTCTATCGGGCGAACGGACTTTCCCGGCGGCTCATACAGCCAATTGATTCAAAGCATAAAAACGAAATTAATGACGTTGGAGGATGACGTAAAAGCCTATCCGGGGCACGGACCGGCAACCACGATCGGATGGGAGCGCAGACAGAATCCGTTTATCCAGTAAGGTAACGATGTGAAAGTCAGGTGAAGAGTCTATGTCCATTGATATAGTAGACTTGCGGCGCAGATTCCGGGATAAACACTACAAAGTTACTCCGCAGCGGCAAAGAATCCTGCAGGTGTTCATGGAACAGCGGGAGAAACATTTGAGCGCAGAGGATGTATATTCTCTATTGCGTGTTGACTCGCCCGACATCGGATTGGCTACGGTGTATCGGACACTGGAGATGTTGGAGGAGCTGGGCTTTTTGCATCGCATTGAGTTTGGCGACGGCAAGAGTCGGTATGAGCTGGCGACAGGGGACTCGGCTCATTCGCATCATCACCTGATCTGCCTGTCGTGTGGAAGTGTGCTTGAGTTTGGCGATGATTTGATGGAAACATTGGAAAGCTTTGTATCAAGGACGGCGGATTTTCAGATAACAGACCATCAGGTCAAGTTTTATGGATACTGTCGAGAGTGCCGAAATAAAAGTGAATGAGAAGATTCCCTGGGGAAAGTTGACTGGCGTACGTCCGGCGAAAATTGTTCATCGACTGTTGGATAACGGTGAACCTCCGGAGTCTATCCGGGATTTCTTGCAGACTCGCTATGGAGTATCCGTTGCTAAAGCATTGCTGTTGATTGAGGTGGCGACCAACAATCGACGATTTGTTTCAACTCCCGAAACACAAGAAACGGAAAACCGCAAGATTTCGCTTTATCTGGGCATCCCTTATTGCTCATCCCGATGCGTCTACTGCTCCTTCCCTTCGTCATTGCTGCCGGAGGATGAGGGGCAGATTGTTTGCCTGCTGCAGGCTATTGGACAGGATATACAAGCTGTGGTAAAATTGTTGAGTGCTTGTGGGCTAACGCTGCAATCGCTCTATATTGGCGGCGGAACGCCAACTTGTCTGCCTGAAAGATATTTTGGTCAACTTATGGGTTTGATAAACTCAGCTTTTGATACATCAACTTTAACGGAATTTACGGTGGAAGCCGGACGACCGGACAGCATCAATCAGGAAAAAGTCGGATTGATGCGACAAGCGGGCGCTACCCGTATCAGCGTGAATCCGCAGACGATGCAGCAGCGTACGTTGGACCGCATAGGGCGACGGCATCAGGCGGAAGAAACGCATAGCGCGATGAAAATCGTGCGTGATGCTGGATTTCAGTGGGTCAATATGGATTTGATCGCCGGCTTGCCGGGCGAAGGATTGGCTGATATACAGTCTTCGGTGAAACAAGTGCTGGCGGAGAACCCCGAAAATATTACGGTTCATACCCTTGCACTCAAACGGGGGGCTGAATTGTTGAATTGCTCCAATAGCGCGGGATTGCCAGATCCTGTGACGGTTCAGACCATGGTGGAAGATGCGGCGGAACGCATTCGAGCCGCCGGCTGGTCGCCGTATTATCTATATCGACAGAAAAATTCACCCGGAAACATGGAAAATGTCGGCTATACGAGACCGACTGCCGAGTGTATTTATAATATCGACATCATTGAAGAACGCAAAACGATCATCGGCATGGGACCGTCCGCGGCGTCCAAAGCGGTTTACCCGCAAGAATGGCGACTTAACAGTTGTCATTTTCCCAAAGATATTCCCACGTATGTGAAAAGAATCGAAGAACTTGCGGCCAAACGGGAGCAATTGATTAAAGCGCGTTTCACTGACTAAAATAGGTGAAAAAATAATGGGGGGAACCCACTATGTTGACCTCAGGACCACGGGGAACACATGATATTACGCCAGCGGAAGTAAAAAATTGGCGACGAGTGGAAGAAGCGGCCAGAGCCATCTGTGATCTTTATCACTATGGTG
This sequence comes from Negativicutes bacterium, assembly GCA_035560855.1. Taxonomy (GTDB): domain Bacteria; phylum Bacillota; class Negativicutes; order UBA1444; family UBA1444; genus UBA1444. The sequence goes on from DATMYT010000016.1 coordinate 2,254, forward strand.
AAATTCGCACGCCGATTTTTGAACATACGGAGTTGTTTTTGCGGGGCATTGGTGAAACAACAGATGTAGTGCAAAAAGAAATGTATACTTTTACCGACCGAGGCGGACGGAGCGTTACGCTAAGGCCGGAAAACACAGCGGCAGTGGTTCGGTCTTATCTGGAACAAAAACTGTATGCGGATTCGCAGGCCGCAAAATTGTTTTACATCGGGCCCATGTTTCGCTATGACCGTCCACAAGCAGGACGGTTACGACAGTTCCATCAATTTGGTATTGAGGCGATCGGGCCTGCGGGACCTTCGGTGGATGCCGAAATTATTGCGCTGGGGGTTCGCTTTTTTGAAAGCCTGGGGCTGAATGATCTTAACTTGCTGATTAACTCCGTCGGTTGTCCCAAATGCCGTCCGCAGTACCGCGTGGTGTTGCAGGAATTTTTGCGCGACAAGAAGGACGACCTTTGCGGGAATTGCCAGTCGCGTTTTGACCGGAATCCAATGCGAATTTTGGATTGTAAGGAAGAAAAGTGCAACCGTCTGTCCGCCGGTGCGCCTCAAATGATTGACTGCTTATGTGATGAGTGTGCGGAGCATTTTGCCGGTCTGCGGCAATATCTGGATGCGGTGGGCATATCCTATACAATAAATCCTCGATTGGTGCGAGGATTGGACTATTATACAAAGACAGCCTTTGAAATTCAGTATCCCCATCTTGGAGCGCAGAGCGCAGTTTGCGGCGGCGGGCGTTATGACGGACTCATCGAAGAATGTGGCGGTCCATCTACACCCGGAATCGGCTTTGCCATCGGGTTGGAGCGGGTTCTCTTGGCCATGGAAAAACAGGAACTTCTTGATCCGGTTGAAGATGTGATGCCGGTATGGGTCCTTCCCATTGGTCAAATGGCTTTTTCATCGGCCTTTTCTTTGCTGAATCGTTTGCGCCAGAGGGGAATTCCGTCGGACATGGATCATGGCGGACGCAGCCTAAAATCACAAATGAAACAGGCAAACCGAACCCAGGCTCGTTATGTTGTCATGATTGGCGAGGATGAAGCCCGTGAAAATCAGGTCACACTGAAAAACATGGTAACTGGCGAACAAACCTTGATGTCCGCTGATGCGGCGATCAATCAATTGAAACAGGAGATGAACGGTTGAGATGGATACATTGGCAGGAATGAAGCGTACTCATGCATGCGGAGCACTGCACGCGGAAGATTCAGGAACGGAGGTTGTGCTTTGCGGTTGGGTTTCACGGCAACGGGACCATGGTGGATTGATTTTCATTGATTTGCGGGACCGTTCGGGTATTGTGCAGGTCGTATTTTCGCCCGAGATTAATGCGGCGGCATTGGCGAAAGCGGATGGAGTGCGTACGGAGTACGTCATTAGTGTTCGCGGCGCAGTACGGATGCGATCTTCCGATACGGTGAACTCCTTGATGGAAACGGGAACCATTGAAGTTTGCGGCGAAGAAATTCGCATTTTGAATCCAGCCAAGACGCCACCTTTTTATATTCAGGATAATATTGATGTTGACGAGACGGTTCGGCTCAAATATCGCTATCTTGATCTCCGTCGGCCTGAAATGCAGCAAAATTTGAAGTTGAGACATCGCGTGGCAAAAGCAATGCGCGATTTCTTTGATCGTCGTGATTTTATCGAAATTGAGACACCGATGCTGACCAAGAGCTCGCCGGAGGGAGCGCGGGACTATCTGGTTCCGAGTCGCGTTAATCCGGGAAAATTCTATGCCTTGCCGCAGTCGCCGCAGATTTTTAAACAGATTCTGATGGTGGCCGGGATGGAACGCTATTTTCAGATTGTCCGCTGTTTCCGGGATGAAGATCTGCGGGCTGACCGTCAGCCGGAGTTTACTCAGCTCGATGTGGAGATGTCTTTTGTCGAGCGGGAAGATATATTGTCAATCATGGAAACAATGATTGCAGAAGTATTCAAGATTGCGCTTGACGTGGATTTGTCGCTGCCGATGCAGCGATTATCCTATGATGAAGCCATGGACAAGTATGGTTCGGATAAGCCGGATTTGCGTTTCGGCATGGAAATATTTGATTTGTCGGACGCGATGCGCGGTTCGGATTTCAAGGTTTTTGAGGCGGTACTTGCTGCCGGTGGGCGCATAAAGGGAATCAATGTTAAGGGCAATGCAGCCATTCCCCGCCGGGAACTGGATGGCCTGGTGAATTACGTTGGACAGTACGGCGCCAAAGGTATGGCGTGGATCGGTTATACCGCGGAAGGGCTCAAGTCGCAGATCTCCAAGTTTTTTAGCGAGGAGCAACTGGAGAAAATTCGCACGACAGCGCAGGCCGAAGAGGGTGACATGATCCTCATCGTGGCTGATAAACCCAATGTGGCTGCCAATGCCATCGGGCAGTTGCGCCTAGAGATGGGACGCCGGATGAATTTGATTGATCCGGACAAATTGGCGTTTACGTGGGTTCTCGATTTCCCCATGTTTGAGTATGATGACGAAGAAAAACGCTTCGTAGCGATGCATCATCCGTTCACATCCCCGCGCGACGAGGACCTTCAGTATCTTGAAAGTGATCCGGGACGGATTAAGGCCAAAGCTTATGATATGGTGCTTAACGGCACCGAAATCGGCGGCGGCAGCATTCGGATATTCCAACGGGACGTGCAGGAAAAAGTGTTTAAAGCGATTGGCTTGACATCCGAGGAAGCCTACGAAAAATTTGGTTATCTGCTGGAAGCTTTCGAATTTGGCACTCCTCCGCATGGCGGGATTGCTTTTGGTCTTGATCGGTTGATCATGCTGATGGCAAAACGGGCCTCTATTCGTGATGTTATTGCTTTCCCGAAGACACAGAGTGCAACGGACGTGATGTCACAGGCGCCGTCTGAAGTTTCTCTCCGTCAACTGAAAGAACTTTCCATTCGCACCGATGTGGCTGCAAAGAAAACTCCGAAGTAATATTCACATACAGGTTGCGAGCTCGGGCGAACTCTGTTACACTCATAAGTAGAGAGAATAATTGAATATGGCTAATTTCCCTGCTGTGTGCGTATACGTCCATTGTTTTGATCCAACACTTTCACATTGGGAGCATTGTCTCTGATCGCTGCGTGAATGCCCTGCATGTTCAGGGACTCATTTTACGGTTAGGCACGCACCCACCTGCCCGGGGCAGGAGTCAAAACACGGATGAAACGGCATGGCGGGGATTTTTTTACCCTTTTTTAATTTTCATTTCGGGCAGGATTGCTGCCGTGCAGACAGAATTAAATACTCAATGATAATTTTTTAGAAGGGATCGTGGCTTCCAACATGAATGTTATTGATTTGCGAAGTGATACTGTAACTCAGCCGACGCCCCAGATGCGCGACGCGATGTATCGGGCCGAAGTGGGGGATGACGTATACGGCGAAGATCCGACGGTCAACGAGCTGGAAGCGCTGGGCGCCCGTATGACGGGAAAAGAAGCCGGATTGTTTGTTGCTAGCGGAACCATGGGAAATCAGGTCGCCGTTATGACCCACACCAATCGCAGCGATGAAGTGATTTGCGAAGCAGAGTCGCATATTTTCTTTTATGAAGTTTCAGGAATGGCTGTTTTGTCAGGTGTTCAGGCCAGAACGCTACCCTCAGTCAAGGGGATTCTGAGTGCAGAGGCGATCGAAGCGGCAATTCGTCCACAGGACATCCACCAACCCAAGAGTGCGCTGATTTGTCTGGAAGACACGCACAATCGGGCGGGCGGTACCTGCTATCCGCTTGAAACATTGGCTGCTATTCGCAAAGTTGCTGATCGGCGCAAGGTTCTTGTGCATATTGACGGAGCGCGTCTGTTTAATGCCGCAGTAGCCCAAGGCGTGCAAGCGGATAAAATTGCCCAATATGCCGATTCTGTTCAATTTTGCCTGTCGAAGGGTTTGTGTGCCCCTGTTGGAACGCTCCTTGTTGGGAGGACTGATTTCATTACCAGAGCCCGCCGGTATCGCAAGATGTTGGGAGGCGGCATGCGGCAGGCGGGGATTTTAGCTGCAGCCGGGATTGTTGGGTTGCAGAGCATGGTTGAACGCTTGGCGGAAGACCATGAAAATGCGCGACAATTGGCAGAGGCGTTGGCTTCGGTGGGGTTGGCGATTGATTTGTCGACAGTGCAGACCAACATCGTGATATTGGATGTATCCCATATGGGGATAAAAGCTGCTGATTTTGCAGTAAAATTAAAAGAGGCCGGAATTCTGGTCAGTATTTTTGGCGAATATCGGATTCGGATGGTCACGCATCATGGGATCACCTCGGTGGAAATTGCAAAGGTGATTGCTACGTTGCACCGTCTGTTGAAAAAGGGATAAGCAGTGGATCTTTTTGCTGAACAAATAACTTCACGAGTGCAAAAAAATGAGCCGTTGGCTCTGCGAATGCGACCCCGAACCATTGAAGAGTTCGTCGGACAAGAGGAACTTGTGGGCGTGGGACGCTTCTTGCGGCGAGTCATTCAGGCTGATTCGGTTCCGTCTTTGTTGTTTTTTGGTCCGCCGGGTACGGGTAAAACAACGCTGGCGAATATTGTTGCGCACTCTACGGGGTCTCATTTTGAAGAGATGAATGCGGTTTCCGCAGGCGTGGCGGATATTCGCAAAGCTGTGGAAAAAGCGCGGGAACGGTTATTAACCTCAAGTAGGGGAACAATTTTATTTATTGATGAAATTCATCGCTTCAATAAAGGGCAACAGGATGCGTTGCTGCCGCATGTGGAAAATGGGACCATTATTCTCATTGGCGCGACAACAGAGAACCCCTATTTCGAAGTGAATTCGCCTTTGCTTTCGCGGATGCGGGTGCTACGGCTGCAAGCGCTGACCCGGGATGAAATCATCAGCATCCTTCGGCGGGCACTGGCAGACGAGCAACGGGGGCTTGGCAAGATCAACGTTGTCGTGGAAGATGAAGTGTTGGGCATATTGTCAGACCGGGCCGGGGGCGATGCCCGGGCAGCTCTGAACCTGCTGGAGCAGATGGTGCTGCTGTTGGTTGGCGAAGCGGGTGATCCAGGACTTGAGGTTGTACTAACCCGCGACATCGTAGAAACTGTGGCGGCGGAAAAGTTGCAGTCGTATGATAAAAAAGGCGACAATCATTATGATGTCACGTCGGCTTTTATCAAAAGCATGCGGGGCTCTGATCCCGATGCCGCGCTTCATTATCTTGCGCGGATGATCGAGGGTGGCGAAGATCCGCGCTTTATCGCTCGTCGCATAGTGATCTGCGCTGCCGAAGATGTGGGCAATGCTGATCCGGTTGCGTTGATGCTGGCAGTGTCGGCCATGCAAGCGGCAGAGCTTGTGGGTTGGCCCGAGGCAAAGATTCCTTTGGCCCAGGCAGTAACGTACATTGCGACTGCGCCGAAAAGTAACGCCGCCTATCTGGCAATTGCTACGGCAATAAGCGATGTGCAGGATCGGGAATACGGCCCAGTGCCTGCACATTTGCGGGATAGCCATTACCGGGGCGCCCAATTGCTGGGACACGGCAAAGGATACAAATACCCGCACGATTTTCCAGACGGTTATGTTGCGCAGCAATATCTGCCGGATGTTTTGCAAGGCGTAAAGTATTATCAACCGACGGATCATGGGCGCGAAAAGGATATTCAGGCAAGAATGGCGGCGCGTAGAAAATCGGAACCCAAAAAATAAATTTTTTAAAACAGCTTTGACTATTCCGACCGTT
>DATMYT010000017.1:0-2214 GCA_035560855.1 Negativicutes bacterium
GCCCGTCAAAAGTTAACGCAATCTGCCGCTGTCCGTTTGTAGCGCCAATAGTAACGGTTGCCTGCCCTGGGTTTATTTTCATACGCTGCAGAGCGCTTGCAACTTCCGCATCAGCATTATATGCACTGCTCAAATCAGTTATATTTCGATAGCTACCGCCGGTTTGCTGCGTAAAAAAGCTTTTGAAGAAAAAGGCCCAACTCAACCCCGCAATTATAAGCAGCACAATTAACGCTGAAATTAGCTTGCCCCTCACGCATATCACCCCTTACGATTATAGGCTCCAGTAAGAATAGCCGTGATCTTCCATCATCTTCCGATCAAAGATATTCTTCACGTCGATGAGTACAGGCTGGACGCCACCCTCTTGCGGTTTGAACATCCGATCCAATTCGGGCAGGCTTAGCTCGGCAAACTTCTGATGAGCTACCAAAAAGACCAAGCAATCCGCATTTTTCACATCATCCATGTCGACTAAATTTGCGTTCAACTCAGTATGAAGTTCGGCCTTATCAGCAAAAGGCTCCACAACATTCACCCTAATGCCATAAGAAGCAAGATGCTTGCAGACATCTATCGCCTTGGAATTACGCATATCCGGAATATTTTCTTTGAAAGTCAGCCCCAAAATATATACATTAGCTTTACTGACATGCTGATCTGCCTGGATCATTTTCTTAATCACAGCGTTCGCAATAAAATAACCCATATTCTCATTGATGGTCCGGCCAGCGGCAATAATCTGCGAATGATATCCCAACATTTCCGCCTGATAAATAAAATAATACGGATCAACGCCGATACAGTGGCCTCCGACTAACCCTGGATAAAACCCCAGCGCATTCCATTTAGTGTTCATGGCCTCAATAACTTCCAGAGTTTTTATTCCCATTCGGTCAAAAGCCATTGCTAATTCGTTCATAAAAGCAATGTTAATGTCCCGTTGCGCATTTTCTGCGAGCTTAGCCGCTTCCGCCACTTTAATGCTGGGGGCCTTATAAATTCCGCCCGTAATGATTAATGCATATACAGATGCAATGACATCGCAAGTTTCTTCATCCATCCCCGAAACAATTTTGCAGATGTTCTCCAATCTGTGAACTTTATCGCCGGGGTTAATCCGTTCGGGAGAATAGCCAATTTTAAAATCGGTTCCGCATATTAACTTTGACATTTTTTCCAAAATTGGGGCGCAAATCTTTTCGGTTACGCCTGGGTATACCGTCGATTCAAAAACGACAATACTGCCTTGCGATAAATTTTCTCCTATCATTTCACAAGCCCTGATAATGGGTCCCAAATTCGGCGTCTTATCTCCATTAACAGGCGTTGGAACCGCTACAATAATAATTTTTGCTACTTTTAACCGCACCGGATCCGTCGTGAATTCCAAAGGAGTCTGCTGAATTTTTTCATTACCGATTTCACGCGTTAGATCTATGCCCTGTTGATACAGATTTACTTTTTCTTGGTTGCTATCAAACCCGATCGTTTTAACCTCATCGGCAAAAGCAATAGCCAACGGCAACCCGACATAACCCAGCCCGACTACTGCTAAATAATCTCGCCCATCTCGTATTCCTGCAAAAATATCCATCGTTAACACATCTCACCTACTACACATCACTTAGAAGAAGCAAGTCACGGAACCCCACCACGTTGCGCCTGGTTCACCGGTTGTTATATCGCGCAAATTATAGTATTCCAAGCCTCCGACAATATTTTCCGCCAACGTGTAATATACACCGATACCAAGCCCCTGAAATCCTTGCATTAAGCCGCCTCTACCGTTCATGGTCGGCATGATGTAAGTAAATCGCGGTTGATAATAATATCGAGCAAAAATGCCATATGTTCCTGCTCGCCATGTTTTTAAGTCGCCATAATTAAGACTATGAACATAGCCAAAGTTGTTTCCTTGGCTATCTTTTTGGCTCGAAATCAAAATCATGGAACCTAAGCTGAAATTGCTGAATTTGTAATTTCCGGCCAAATTCACAATGGTATTCGTTGTTTGGTTGGCGTCACTCGGAAGATAATTGTAGACACCCGCTTCCACATTATAATCCAAAGCTTCATGCCGCACTGTTGCAACCAAAGTTTGTTGGGTGTAGTCAGTACTTCCCACTGCCAGCGTATATTTCACGGGGCCGCCAAAATCAAATTTCCCTCCCGCAAAAGTACTATCATAAATGTTCCCATCTGCCATAAAGT
>DATMYT010000018.1:0-6477 GCA_035560855.1 Negativicutes bacterium
TTGATATCCTTATCAATAACGCCGGCGGTGCTTTAGGATTGGAGAAAATCCAAGAAGGAAATCCAGACGACTGGGACATCATGATAGACACGAATATCAAAGGATTGTTGTATTTGACGCGGAAAGTTGTGCCGCTTATGCTGGAATATCAGCTTAACGGGCATGTGGTGAACATAGGATCGGTTGCCGGTATTCAAGCGTATCCGGAGGGAGCGGTATATTGTGCAACCAAAGCCGCCGTACATTTTATCAGCGATGGGTTGCGCATGGATGTTGTCGATACCCCTATCCGCGTTACCAATATTCAGCCTGGGATGGTGCAAACCAATTTCAGCAGGGTTCGCTTTCATGGGGACGAGTCAAAAGCGGCTAATGTTTATGCGGGCATTACTCCCCTGAAAGCGGAAGACATAGCAGACCTTATCCTTTATACGGTCAGCGTTCCTGCTCATGTACAGATTTGTGAAGTTACGGTAACACCTACGCATCAGGCTACGGGCCGCGTGATACATAAAGAAAAGAAATGAAAATCCCCAACCACTTAATAAATTACAGTTTGTAAAAGGAGGACAATGCGATGGAACCGTTTGAAATTCCGACAGAATTAAAAGAGGTGGTCCGGTTTCACGGACATGTTTGCCCGGGACTGATCATCGGATACCGGGCAGCGACGTTGGCGACAAAAGTGCTGGACCTTCACCGGGACCAGGACGAGGAACTGGTGGCAGTCGTCGAAAATGACGCTTGTGGTGTGGACGCGATTCAGTGGATGCTTGGCTGCACGATTGGCAAAGGCAACTTGATCTTCCGCGATCAGGGCAAGCATGCGTTCACCATTTTTCGCCGGGATACCGGAAAGGCGGTTCGAATGGTGTTCAAAGGGCAGGCGGGGGCAAGTTCGCCGGAGGGGATTGTCCTGCGAAAAAAAGTCATGGGAGGAGCCGCAACGCCTGAAGAAAAAGCAATGTTCGAGGCGCAGAAGAACCAACGGATGCGCCAGATGATGGAAGCGAAGGAGGAGGAACTGTTCGAATGCAAACAACCAACTTTTTCTATCCCGGAACGGGCCCGGATTTTTGATTCCGTTGCCTGTGAGGTATGCGGCGAAGTCACGATGGAACCCCGCCTGCGTCTCGTCGATGGGAAAAAAGTCTGTATCGCCTGCGCCGAGCCCTATCATCGGGGTTGGTAGGTTCGATCGGGAGGGACGATATGCGCGTTGCCAGACTGCTGATGGACTATGCCATAGCTTTTTTCATTCTCTGCTCGCTGGGGTTCGTTTTGCCGCGCTTATTGCCGGGTGACCCGTTTCTGGCCATATATGGCGAAGAAGCTGCGCTGTCAATGACACCGGAAATGAAAGTCGAAATTTATCGGCGTTTTGCTTTGGATCAGTCTTGGACGGAGCAGTTTGGCGCGTATGTCGGTTCCTTGTTGCGGGGCGATCTCGGTTGGTCGTATTTCTTCAACACGCCGGTCATGCGGGTTATGACGGGATTTTTGCCGTGGACGCTGTTGTTGGCGGGAGCCTCCCTGTTGATCTCTACCGTCAGCGGTTTTGTGCTGGGGCTGGAGAGTGGATCACGCAAAGGCAGTCGATGGGACAAGGGCGTATTTGCTGGATTGATGTTGCTGGGCGGCGTACCGGATTTTTTTGTCGGCACGCTGCTGTTGTTGGGGTTTGCCGTAATCTGGCCGCTGTTCCCGCTCGGCGGAGCGACTACGGTGTACGGAGGGCTGACCGGCTGGGCTTGGGCGATAGATGTGCTGCGGCATTTGGCGTTGCCGCTGGCGTCGCTGGTCCTCGCTCGAATGACGACAATGTATCTGCTGTGCCGCAACTCGACGGTTGCTTTGCTGCGCTCGCCGTTTCTTCGTACGGCCCGGAGCAAAGGATGCGATGAAGTCGCCATCCGGTATCGCCATCTGGGACGGAGTGTGCTGCTGCCGGCGGCAACCTCGGCGGGGCTTCATCTGTCCCATCTGTTTGCAGGCATCTTGATGATTGAAGTGGTTTTTGGCTATCCCGGCATGGGAACACTATTGCAGCGAGCGTTGGCGGCCCGGGACTATCCGTTGTTGCAAGGAATTCTGCTGCTGGCTTCGGTGGCGGTGTTGGGCGTTAATTTTATCGTAGAACTGTTGTATCCAATTTTGGATCCGAGGGTAAAAACTGTATGCACATCCAATACGGGAAAAAACTAAAAAGCGGCCCTGGACATTGGGGCCTCCTGTTGCTCGGCTTCTGGGCGGCGATTGCGCTGGCCGGTTTTTTTGTTACGCCGTATGCGCCGGATGCTTATACGGGAAAAGCTTTTTTGGCGCCCTCGTCGGCGCATTGGCTGGGAACGAATGATGTCGGGCAAGATATTTTTTCCCAACTGATGGCGGGGGCGAGGACTTCTCTTGGCGTGGCGGTTGGGGCCTCTATTGCATCGGCTTTTCTCGGTGCACTGTTGGGTGCGGGCGGCGCGTTGGTCGGCGGCTGGGTCGAGCGGCTGACGATGCGCATGATGGATATTGGCTTGGTTATTCCTCCGATTCTGGCGGCGATGCTGGCGGCGGCGTATCTGCAGCCCAGCCCGGTTACACTGGTTGGAATTCTGGCTTTTTTCTTTTGGCCGGGCACGGGACGGATACTGCGGGCGCAAACGCTGCTGCTCAGGGAATCCGGGCCGGTAACGGCCGCGCGGACTTTCGGCGCGGGACGCGGATATTTGCTTAGACGGCACATTTTGCCGGACCTGGCGCCGGTGCTTTCGGCGGCGATGATTCATGATGCCCGGCGAGCGGTGTTTCTGGAAGCGGGACTCGCTTTCCTCGGGATCAGCGACCCGACGGTGCAGAGTTGGGGCCGAATGATTCAGCAGGCTCTGGCGTTCACTTATCTCGATGTGTGGCAGTGGTGGCTGCTGCCGCCTGGAATTGCCGTAACGACGCTGGTATTGGCGTTTGCCCTGATCGGGACAGGACTGGAGGAAACACATGCTTCAGATTGAAGATTTGAAAGTTGCCTATGGAACTGAAGAAATTTTGCATGGCATTTCACTGACGGTACGGCAGGGGGAAACGCTGGCGATTATCGGCGAATCCGGCGCAGGAAAAACGACGCTGGGGCTGGGTCTGTTGCGCTTGGCCGGTGATACGGCGACAGGGTCGGTGCAGTGGCAGGGACAAGAGTTGCTCAGTCTATCGGATGAAGAATTGCGGGATATCCGGGGGCGAACGGCGGCCATGGTTCACCAGAACGGGGGAGAAGTGCTGCACCCTCTGTATACGGCGCTCGATCAAGTGGCCGAAGTCGTAACGGTTCACTTTCCAGTAGCGCAGGAGACTGCTCGGGAAAAAGCGGCGGAGACGCTGAGTCGGGTGGGATTGGCGGCAGACCGGCACGGTCTTCATCCGCATCGATTGAGTGGCGGCGAGCAGCAACGGGTGCTACTCGCGATGGCGCTGGTGAATGAACCGGCTCTACTGATTATGGATGAACCGACATCGTCCCTGGACCCCCTCAGCAAAGCGCAGATTTTGCAAGTATTGGGGACGGCCTTGAAGGGACGGGCCAATTTACTGATTACCCACGATTTGGCGACTGCTGCAACGGTCGCGGATAGGGTGGCCGTCATGTATTCCGGTCGCATCGTGGAAAGCGGGCCGTGCGCCGAAGTGTTCGCAACGCCGCGGCATCCTTACACCCGGGCCTTGTTGCGGGCGTTTCCCGATATGACGACATTCAAGGACATTCAGTGCATTCCCGGACACCCAGAGCGTCAGGTTTGCGGCTGTGCGTTTCATCCGCGCTGCAGCCAGCGGACGGAAGGGTGCGAGGCTAGCGTTCCGCCGCTGACGCTTCTGCAGGAGGGCCGCTTGGTGGCCTGCCACCGGGGAGGAATCGTACCGATGCTGGAAGTCGTGGGATTGCAGAAAAAACTGGAAGGTCGGACAATCATCGAAGATATTTCGCTGACTTTGCAAGAGGGCGAAACCATGGCGCTCGTGGGGGAAAGCGGTTCAGGCAAGACGACGCTGGCGAAAACGTTGATGGGCTTATGGCCTGCCGATGGCGGGACGTTCCGTATCGACGGGAAAGATGATTGGCAACGCAAACATTTTTATGAACGGATTCAACTGGTATTTCAGAATCCTAAAGAAGCCTTCAGCCACAGATTAAGCGTCGGTGAGATCGTCCGTGAGCCGCTCGATATCCACAACCGGGGCACGAAGGCGGAGCGCGAAGAAAAAGTTCGTCGTACCTTGATCGATGTGGATTTGCCGGTGACGGAAGATTTTCTGCGCCGTTATCCGCACCAGCTCAGTGGCGGCGAAGCGCAACGGGTCGCGATCGCTCGGGCGCTCATCCTGGACCCGAAACTGCTGATCGCCGATGAAATCACGGCGTCGCTTGACGCGGGAGTGCAGGCGCGGGTTGTTCGGCTGTTGATGCGGTTGCAGGACGTGCGAGGCTTGGCATTGCTGTTTATTACGCATGACATAGCCTTGGCGCGAAAAATCAGCGATTGTGCGATTGTGCTAAAAGATGGACGCATTGTGGAGGCCGGTTTGTCCAGCAAAGTGTTTTCAAATCCGGTTCATCCTTATACCCGTCAATTAGTCGAGGCTGCGCCGCAATTGCATCGGGGATAATGTGCTGCAATTTAAAATGCTATTGTTTTTTTTATAGAAATGCAGTATGATTATTATGAACATATGATCATAACTTGGACGAGAGGTTGAGAACATGCGCCCGATCAAAGAAAGACATGTAGAGCAAATGCCTCCGGTGGCTCAGTTCAAGCCGGTCGGCGTTCCATTGTTCGCGGTGGATGAAATGGTGGTAACGGTAGAAGAAATGGAAGCCATCCGTTTGGCCGACATGGAGGAAATGGATCAGGGACCGGCAGCTGAGTTGATGGGGATTTCTCGTCCGACGTTTCATCGCATCCTGGCCAAGGCGCACACGAAAATTGCCCAGTTTCTCTGGCTGGGAAAATCGTTGCGTATTGAAGGGGGAAATTACAAGATGAAATATTGCTCGGGTGGACGGAATTTCAAGTGCAGCGCGTGCGATCATGAGTGGGAAGTTCCCTGTGGGCAGGGAGGGCGAGGATGTCAGCAGTCATGTCCGAAATGCGGTGCTCAGGCGGTAGTCCGAATTCGTTGAAAGCTGAAATGTAATATTGGGGGATGAATTCTCCCCCTTTTTTTAAATAGATAACGAACTATAGTTCATAATAAAATTAAAGGAGGAATGAATAATGCCAAGAGGAGATGGAACGGGACCTATGGGAAGAGGGCGCGGTGGATGTATGCCCGGGAACGGCGGAATGTTTGGCGGAGCTGGAAGAGGTTTTGGGAGTTGTGCTGGTAGACGTGGAATGATGGCCGAATCGGGGATGACGAACGGTGCTGAGACAATGACTGCACAAGTGATGGATAATCATGCGGACATGCTGCAACAGCGCGCGGATGCACTGCGGCAAAAGGCGGAAATGTTGCGGCAGGGGAAAATCCAGGAATAGGAGGAACGATCCCATGATTGTAAGTGTGGCAAGCGGCAAAGGCGGCACAGGAAAGACAACGGTTGCACTGATGCTGGCGCTGGGCGCGGGAATAGTTCAGGTCGCCGACGGTGACGTGGAAGAGCCTAACTGCCATCTGTTCATGAATCCGGAGATTCAGGAAGTGAATTCAGTGGAAATTTCCATTCCACAAATTGACCTGAAAAGGTGCAATGGTTGTGGTGACTGCGCCAAAGTCTGTCGCTTTGCCGCGCTTGCTGTAGCTGGAGGCAAAGCCATGGTTTTCCCAGAGCTTTGCCACAGTTGCGGAGGGTGTGTTTTGGCCTGCAAAACAGAAGCTATTCAGGAAGTGTCCCGGCGTATCGGTGAAGTGAGGATTGGTGTCGGGAGCGGCGCATACAGTCATGTTCGCTGGATTGGTGGCAGGATCGACCCCGGTATGCCAGCTTCCGGTCCTATCATCCGCGCAGTGCGGGAAGAACTGGTGGCTTGTGAATGTACGGTGATAGACTGTCCGCCCGGTACGTCCTGCTCTATGGCCACGGCGGTGCAGGGCAGCGATGTTTGCTTGTTGGTCACAGAGCCAAACGCTTTTGGGCTGCATGACTTGGAATTGGCTATTCATGTATTGAAAGAGATTGGAATTGTCCGACGCGGGGTCGTGGTGAATAAGAGTGAAACAGGCGAATGGCGTCGCCGTATACAGGAACTTTGCCTAAAACACGAGATCCCTGTGATTGCAGAAATTCCATATAGCCGGAAATGGGCAGCCGAGTATGCGGGAGGAATTTTGCCGGTGGAAGCCATTGATATGGGTCGGCGCATCTGGGAGGGGGTAAGACTTGCATGGCCGTTGCGGTAAAAGAACTTGTTGTTGTAAGCGGTAAGGGAGGCACGGGTAAGACCAGTATTACCGGAGCCCTTGCCGCAATAGTTGGCGGCAAGGTGTTGGCGGCTG
>DATMYT010000019.1:0-16182 GCA_035560855.1 Negativicutes bacterium
GCATCAGCATGATGAATGGAATTCCGAGCGCAGCACATTGCAAATTGTTGGTTCCTGGCAATACGATCGCGATATCTGCAGCCACAAATGCATCGTGGCTATGCGTGAAAACAAAGAGGATGCGCTGCTTCGGTCCTGCCAAAAATATCTCTTGGCCCGCCTTAGCTTCCCACTGCATCTCCCGTCGTTTCAATACCGATAAGACAATCTCCTTGTCGATGAACGGCGACACCGGCAACAGCGCACGAGACTCTGGATATTCTTGCAATAAACTCTGGGCAATGTCCAACATGAAATCGATACTCAGAGCAACGTAGGACGGCCGGCTGCCAGCCATCAGCGAAAAGACAGGCTGAGCGCCTTTCGGCAACCCAAGACGTTCTTTAATCTGCTCTGTCGTTCCCGAAGGATTCACACTATCGAGCGCCAATGTCGGCACGACAACAATTTTTGCTGGGTCAGCCCCTTTGCGAATTGCCCTCTCCTGTTCCGCCAACGTCGGCACGAAAATACGGACAAAATCTTTCGGATGATATACGCGAGGCATATACGCCATGGCCGGACATTTCAAAAGGCGCGACAATCCTTTGGCATACAAAGCGTCTCCGCCGAGAAACAATACCAGACTTTTCTTCGCTACATAAGCGCTACGACTTTTCCAAATCTCCCTGATAAGAGTAAAAACGCCTACTACCCGGTCCACTGGCAGCTTGGAAGCAAATTCTCGTTCCCGCCCACTGGTAAACCAATCTGGGATAAGCGCCACCGTAATGTGCGCATCCGGTAACAGGGTACGAACTTGCGTCACTACCGGAGCCACCCAGCCGGACATTTCACCCGGAGAGTTCGCGATAATATAAAGTTCCTTGTCCATATAATCTTATCCTTCCGCCGCAATCCCGACGTCCGCCAATCCCTGGCGCAAAGCAGAGGCATATAAATGGATCAGCAACATTTTGCGCACAACCGGATATAGCAGGTGACCGCTTTGTTTCCACGCTGCGGCTCGGTCCGGCGTCGCCCATCGGAGCAGACCCCAACGCGTCAGACGCGCATCCCATTTCAAGCTATTCCAGTTGATCAGTTTTTTCACTTCCGGCAGCGGATATTTTTCATAAAACAAGGCGCCGTTGCTGCCACATTCACGGCGCTTCTTCATCTCGCTTTCAAGCGTCGGCGTACCGTCCGTATGGTGCAGCACATAGGCCTGGCGATTGCGAATATTGCCCAGGCCAGCTAGGCGAAGCCGGACTCCGAGTTCGGTATCCTCATATCCGTAAGCCCGACCGAAACGCGCATCAAAACCGCCCACTCGCAAAAAATCTTCACGCGGGCAGGAAGCGTTGACACTCACGAAAGGAACGCCAAAAAAATCCAAGAAAGCCTGCACGCGTATTTCCCAGGAAATAAACGGCGGATTCTCCATCGCCTCTAAGCCGCTGACATAGATGGCGGGACCATCGACAAAAATAGGTTTACCTGCATCCCGGTGACTCTTGACGTGTTCAGCGATAAAACATGGTGATGCAAAGGCATCGCTGTCAATAAATATCACTATATCGCCGGTGGCTTTGGTCACACCGAGGTTGCGCGCTGGACCAGGTCCTTGGTGTCCAGCGGCGATGCACCGTAAGGTGTAGCGTGCCGGCCAGTTTTTGACCAGTTCTACGCTACCATCGGTCGAGCCGTCGTCCACCACGATGACTTCGAAGTCGCGAGGCGGGTGGCTCTGTGCGTCAAGGCAACGCAGACAGGCGGCCAGCAGATCTTTTCGGTTGTAGGTGGCAATGATGACACTGGCATCCAAACCGGGTTCCTCCAATGTTGCTTATTGGGTTGCTTTATTGTACCGCAGAAATGTTTTTCTGCACATAGTCCAGTAAGTTCGGTCCGGAAAACAGGTAACCTCGAATGCCGGCTGCGGTAGCTGCTGCGACATCGGAGTCATTGTCGCCGATGAGAAACGAGGTTTTCGGATCGGCCCGCCACTCTTCCATAGCTTGCAAAATCATGCCGGGCTTAGGTTTGCGGCAGTCACATTCGCGGGCGTATTCCGCCAGTACCCCTTTTATATGGTGCGGACAAAAATAAAAAGCGTCGATGCGGGCGCCCATTTTTTTTAGTTCGGCATTCATCCACTGATGCAGGGAATGGACATCATCTTCTCGGTAATAGCCCCTGGCCACGCCGCTTTGATTGGTGACCACTATGACCGGCCAGCCGCGTTCGTTGAACAGACGGATAGCCTCTGGCGCACCGGGAACCCAGAGAAGGTCTTCTCTGCGCCACAGATAGCCAATGTCGGTGTTGACCACTCCATCGCGATCCAAAAAAACAACAGATTTCAATCTTCGATCCTCTGGCAAACGAGATGTTCCACCAATAGATGCGCTTCCTGTATGCGGGCTGTCACATCGGAGGGAATACAAATGCAGACGTCGCACAGCGATTTCATTTTGCCGCCGCTCCGTCCGGTCATCCCGACAGTGAAGGCACCTTTTTCTTTAGCTTTCGCCAGCCCCCTCAGAATATTTGGGCTGCTGCCGGAAGTCGAAAGGCCGACCACCACATCGCCTGCGCGTACCAGCGCTTCCACCTGTCGCGAAAACACCACTTCAAATCCATAGTCATTGGCCAGAGCCGTCAAGATGGAAGTGTCAGTAGTCAGCGCCACCGACGCCATGGCTTGGCGCTCCTTCTGAAAGCGCCCAACAAGCTCCGCCGCAAAATGCTGGCAGTCGCAGGCGCTCCCGCCATTCCCCATCAGATAAATCGTATGTCCTGATGCTATCGCTTCCCTGCACGCCTCAGCGAACCGTGAAATATCCGTCAAACATTCGGTCTTCATCGCATTGATCGTTTGCTCGTGTTCATCGATGAGATGCAAATAATCCATTATTAATACTCCTTGATCCAAAAAAAATGGGAGAAACAAAGAAAGAGGAGCGGGGTATGAGATAAGCGGAGGTCAAGCGAAGCGTCGAAGCGTTCTCATACCCCGCCCCTCTTTCGTGCTATCAAACATGCAATCAGAAATCAGACTTTGACCCGCTGCGACCCGCTGCGCAGAGATCGCTCCGCCGCTTCGAGAATTCTCACGACCTGCAGCCCGGCGAACCCATCCGCAATCGGTTTTTTGCCGGTGCGAACGCCCTCGACCAACTGTTTGACTTCGTTGCGCAACGCATCTCCCGGAGGAATGAAGGGAGACAAGACATCACCAAGATGATAACTCATTTTCCCTTCGCTATTGCACTCCACGCACCGATCATAAACCCGGAGTTTTTCCGAGGCTTCCTGATCATTGTAATACGCACTCTTTTTTGTTCCTACCAAAACACCATGCCGCATTTTAACCGGCGACAGCCAATTGACATTCACCTGTGCAACAAATGGCCCGTCAAAGAACATATGCAACTGTGCCATGCTCTCCGGGTACCCCTGCACATGACTGGTGCCAACTGCCAGCACTTCGGTAGGCATCCTGTCGGTCACGTGATAGAACAAGGAGACATCATGCACTGCCAAATCCCACAGCACGTTGTAATCGTGCCGAACAGCGCCGAGGTTCAACCTGACCGAATCCCAATACAACAGTTCGCCCAGTTCGCCGCTCTTGAGCAGGTTGCGGAGATACTGCGCTTCGTTCGTGTAGCACAGTACATGATCTGTTGCTAGCAGCAGACCCTTTCGCTCCGCCAGAGCGATGAGTTCTTCGGCGTGCGCTACGCTGGCAGTCATCGGTTTTTCGACGAGTACATGCTTGCCTGCTTCCAGAGCCGCCTTCGCCAGTGGATAGTGACTGTCCACTGGGGTTGCGATAGCAACCAAATCGACTTTCGGGTCATTCAGGATCTCCTGATAGTCTGTCGTCGCCTGCACATCATGGAAAGTTTGTTTTAGAAACTCCAGACGCGGCGCACTAAGATCACACATCCACTTAAGCTGGGTTTCGGTGTTGGAAAAGAACACATTGAGCAGGTTGGGCCCCCAACCGCCGCAGCCGATAACGGCCGTTTTAATTTTTTTCATGCTGATCCCGCCTTGCTATTGATATCTATTTAACGCAAAACTCGCGGATGGCGTCGGTAACCTGGTCAACCTGTTCTTCGGTCATTTCCGGGAACATCGGCAGTGTCAGGCAACGCTTGGCAACGGTCTCACTGACCGGCAGATCTCCGGGCTTATACCCGAGATCTGCATACGCTTTTTGCAGGTGAACTGGTAGTGGGTAGTGAAGCGCCGACTCGACGCCGCGTGAAGCCAGGTGCTTTTGCAGCGCATCTCGCTGGGGATGTTGAATCACGAACAAATACCAGTTGGTAGTGCACCATTGTTTGATTTCCGGCAGTACTAGTCCCGGCAGCCCGGCCAGCGACAGTTTATAGTTCTTTGCGATCAGATGCCGCTGTTGCGTCCATGCTGGCAAATGACGCAGTTTAACACCGAGAACGGCGCCCTGGAGTCCATCCATGCGGTAGTTGAAACCAAGTTCATCATAATAGTACCGCTCACCCTGAGAGTGATTGCGCAGGCGACGCAGATGGTCCGCCATGGCCGAATCGTTGGTGCAGACGCCGCCAGCTTCGCCGAAAGCGCCGAGGTTTTTGCCCGGATAAAAGCTAAAGCAGGAAGAGGCGCCGAAGGTCCCGGCATTTTTCCCCTTATACGTCGAGCCATGGGCCTGTGCGGCGTCTTCTACAAGGGCAAGATTGTGTTTCTTGCAAATGTCGATGATTTCATCCATGTCACAAGTATGACCATAGAGGTGTACCGGCAATACCGCCTTGGTTTTTGGCGTGATAGCGGCTTCCAGTTTCTTGGGGTCCATCGTGTAGGTATGCGGATCGATGTCCACGAAAACCGGTTTGGCCCCCACATAGGAAATAGCCCAAGCCGTCGCAACAAACGTGAAGGATACTGTGATGACTTCATCGCCGGGCTTGACCCCTGCAGCAATCAAGGCCAGATGCAGTGCATCGGTTCCGCTGCCGCAACCAATACAATATCTCGTTCCGACATATTTGGCGAAATCTTCCTCGAACTGGCTGACAGCCGGTCCGAGAATATACGCCGCTGAAGAGAGGACCTTTTCGATTTCGGGGGCGAGTTCTTCCTTGATGTTTTGGTATTGCAGGGGCAAATCCTGCAAAGGCACTTTGTTCATTTTCATTCCTCCATTATCTCAAATAGCCGCCGGTTGATTCAAGACAGTCGCAGTATTCGGCGACCGCTTCGGGCAGCGGGGTAAACTCTTGGTCCCAGCCGGCCGCACGCAAGTGGGTCGTATCCGCCTGGGTGAAGCTCTGGTATTTACCGGCGAGTGTCGCCGGGAAGGGCACATATTCGATGCGACCGAACCCTAGCCTGTCGATGAGAGCCTGGGCCACGGCATTGAAGGTGTGGGCTGTTCCTGTTCCACAGTTGAACACGCCGCTGACATTCATCTGTTCCCATAAGAATAGATGAACCCGCACGACATCCTGCACACAGATAAAATCACGCCGCTGTTCACCGTCGCCATATCCATCCGTTCCGGCAAAAAGACGGGCCACACCGTCTTTTTTTAGTTGGTTGTATAGTTGAAAGGTAATGGATGCCATCCGCCCCTTGTGGTTTTCCTGCGGCCCAAACACATTGAAATAACGCAGACCGACGACTTGGCTACCGACAGGTGGCTTCAAACGTCGGACATAGTTGTCAAACAGAAATTTTGAATATGCATACACATTCAAAGGGTGCTCGCAGACCGGATCCTCACGAAACCCTTTTTCCCCATTACCATATACAGAGGCTGAAGACGAATAGTGGAACGGGATGCCGCCTGCCAGGCAATGGTGCAACAGAATTTTGCTGTATTCATAGTTGGTCTCCATCATATAGGCCCCATCGGACTCCATCGTATCGGAGCAGGCCCCGATATGAAAGATGGCGTCAATGGCGCCAATCCCCGCTCCGCCTTGCTCAATGCGCGACAAAAAACGAGCCTTGTCCTGATAGTCAATAAACTGCAGGCCGCGCAAATTCTCCATTTTGGCGCTGTCTTTCAGATGGTCGACAATCAAAATATCCTCGATCCCTTTATCATTCAAGTTTTTTACCAAATTACTGCCGATAAAACCGGCTCCACCGGTCACTACAATCATTGTTCCCACTCCTCCGGATGTTGTACCTGTGAAAGTGCGGTGTCCAATTCCGCCGCACTGATTGCATAGGTTCCGAGTTTACCAACTACGACGCCAGCCGCTAAATTCGCCAGGTGCGCCGCAGCGACCAGTTTCAGGCCCGCAGCTAATGAAGCCCCCATCACGGCGGCCACTGTGTCTCCAGCGCCGGATACGTCAAATACTTCCCGCGCATAAGTTGGAATATGAACGGGTGCACTGTCAGACATTAAGCTCAATCCCTTTTCAGACCGGGTGACCATCAGCGAATCAAACCCAAACCGTTGACGAATCGCCGCGCCAAGCGTCACAATATTTTTATCCTCATTCCGGAGGGCTACGCGACTTACCTCGCTCAGTTCCTTCACATTAGGAGTCACCAGAAAAGCCCCTTTATACTTTTGCCACTTGTCTCCCTTGGGATCAACGACAAGCGGAATATCACGCTCTCTACAGCCTTGGATAAGACTACGACATAGACCGGGGGAACAGACGCCCTTGCCGTAATCCGACAAAATAACAGCATCTACTCCTGTCTGCAATTGTTGCAAGCTGTACTTCCAAAGCTTGTTTTCTATAGATCGCGAAATTTGGCTCGCATCTTCGAAATCCAGACGGATCATTTGCTGATGTCCGCCCATCACCCTCACTTTGGTCGTCGTGTGGCGCGGAGTCTTCAATAAGCCCTCATAGGTAATCTTTAATGTATTGAATTTCCGGTCAAGAATCCGCCGGTTTTCATCCTCGCCGCTAATACCGGCGATAGACACCTGGCACCCCAGCCGCGCCAAATTATGAGCCACGTTCGCCGCGCCGCCCAGTGTATTCTTTGTCTCTTTCACCTGCGCCACCGGCACCGGCCCTTCCGGTGAGATACGGGTCACGTCAGCGAAATAATAGCGGTCCAGCATGATGTCCCCAATCACGAGAACTTTGGCTGCCGCAATTCGATCAAGCCATGGATGCACTATAAATTACCCTTCCCTTCTATACCGGGTTCGGTTTCATATCGTCGCAGTTTTTGAATCACATTGGAGGTGGAACGTCCTTCCACCATGGGAACCAACACCGTCCGACCGCCATAGGCTGCCACGATCTCTGACTCAGGCAATCGATCGAGCGAGTAATCGCCGCCCTTCACATACACATCCGGCTGCAACTGGCGTACCAGTTCTTCCGCCGTATCTTCTGCAAACACGATCACATGATCCACCGCCCGCAGCCCCGCCAGTACTTCCGCCCGGTCCGCCGCAGAATTCACTGGTCGTCCTGCTCCTTTGAGCTTGCGCACGGATTCGTCACTATTCAGCCCAATCACAAGCACATCCCCGATTTTTTTGGCTTCTGTCAAGTAGCGCACATGTCCGGCATGCAGAATGTCAAAACAACCATTGGTAAAAACCACTACCTTGCCTTCGGTTTTTGCCTTCGTTACAGCCTGTCGCAAGTCTGCCCATTCTCTAGTAATCATATTTTGCATCTCACCATCGAACAATATTGACCGTCCATAGGTATTCCTGTTTCACGGCACGATACGTCAACGCCATTTCCCAGCAATGGAAACTGTGATTAATAGTATAGTAATTTTCATATGCGCGGTTATTGGCCAAGTCATAACTGGTATAGTAGGACAATGTCGTCCGATTGTTTACTTTCCAAGACAGTCCCCACACGCCTTCCTGTGCAACATTCACTTTGTTATATTCAAAAGCCGAGTTGTTGTTATTGGTAAAATTATAAGCGGCCCATGTTGTCAGCGCCGGCGATATTTTTTTGGCGAGTCCGATATTATATCGATAAATACTTTGAGAGGAATTATCATAGCTTTCCCTTACCTGCTGAACTCCCGTACCTAGGTTCAGCGTCCACGTTTTTTCTTTGTCAAAATAAATCGGATCACGGTAAAAATACAAGTAGTAATCCTGATGCCAACTTGATTTTACTGTATCTGTCCATTTTCCATAAATGGCGTTCATTGCATAATTGATGTGGGTGTTGCCAATTTTTCGCGGATACAAGGACCAGGAAAGTTCCGGTTCTTTCTTGATCCAGTTGCCATTGCCGTCCCTCAGTTCACCGTAATCTGCCTGTATCCCAAAACGACCAGTCAAGTGTCGCACGCCCAAAGTAGGTTTAAAACCGGCGGCCGAATAATAGGTCGCATCCAAGACAACTGAAGTTTCTTCTGATACTGGGAAATTGAAAGTTTGTCCAATAAAAAATCCGTCTTTATCGACATATCCGAAATGTGGGTACTCATCTTTTTCCTCATCCTTTTTCAAGGACCGCTTATATCGGGGAGTAGTATAAACCACAGTATTCTTGACCCATACGCGAGCATCGTAGGCAATCAGTTTATCATCGGGCCAGATTTCGACCTTGCGGGCCGTCGTTCGGTAATCGGGAGTCCCTTTTGTCGGACACCCTGTCATGGTTGCATTATAAACCGTATATTTCCCGTTTTCGAAATGTGCTGTTTTCCCGGAAATCAAATCACTCCCGCACTTCCCGGAAATATCGCTCATCATCCCAAATTTCGACCCATAATTATAGCGAATCTTCATTCCGACTAAATCTGTTTTGGGTTCGATAAGGCGAGCTTTGCCGTCGACCCAGACTTCCGTCTGTTTATCGTTTCCCCGCATGATATCGGCATAAATCTTACTTATCCCCTGAGTGATGACGACATTTCCTTGGGCAAACAGCTCGCCGGTCTTATCACTGAAATACATTTCATCCGCCACAATTTCAATGGGTTGTGGCGGTTTCTTGGGTTTTTTTTTCTTCGGCGCCGCCTGCGTGGACAACCCTCCCGCCAACAGCAGGATCAGTACCATCAAACCGGCTACAATTTTGGTCGTTCTCACCCTATCGTCTCCTGCCCCTTATTTCACGGTCATGCCGACCAGCTCGACGTCGGACTGTGTCTGAATATACAGCAGGGTTCCTGCCGGAATGGTAATGTTTTTCCCATGAACAAAAGCCGCGCCCACCAAGCCAATCGGCCCGAGTAGAATCATGCCCGCTACACCGGCACCCGCCGCTGCCGCCATCGATTTTGTTTCTTCCTTGGCTCTCTCTCCGAGAACTGTTGTAACCTTTGTCATATCCAGAGCTTCCACTGTCTCAAAGTTAACTTCTATCTTAGCATCACGTCCAAAATTCTGGGCTTGATCCACTTTGGTCAGCTTACCGATCCCGACAGCACCCTTGGGAATTAGCAGCATTCCTGAAGCCAGAACATCTTCCGCCACTTCGAACTCTACTGGATCCCCCACTCGGTTGGTTTTGCTCTCTATTGAAGTCACCAGCTTGATTTTCACCAACGCATCCTTATTCAGAGTTGCCTGTCCAGCCTGTAGTCTCCCACCGGAAAAAGTGATCGACATCAGTCGTGAAACCCGGGAATCAATAGAACCGGCACTGCTGGCTCCATTCACTATTTTCTCCAAAGCATCCAGTCGGTTGAGTACAGGGCCTTTCGCAACCGACTGGGTTAAACTCCATTCCAGTCCACCCAGCCTAAACACCAACGAAGGAGCTGCCGGAGTAGTTTCCCGTACATAAGTGTAAATCTTATCTACCTTCGACATCAAGGCTTCTTTGCCTGTCCGCCCAAACAAGTCCCGCTCCAGTTTATTGGTGCGTTCTACTAAAGAACCGGTCTGTTCTGTACCATAAAGAATTTTTTCCACGACAACAAGCTTGTCCAGAGGCGTCTGTTCCAATTGCGCAGCAAACACAGGCGAAGGCAGTAATGTCACACAAAGAGCGGCCATTACAAAGACCGCCATTATTTCTTTCCAGCTTTTTTTCAACATCTGTCATCCCCTTCCGAAGTCTATCCTACATTATATTCGCGAAAACAAAAAAAAGTTCCTGCCGCGATGCGACAGGAATCACAATATCATATTCATTTATTTGCGTCAAATCCGCACATCAATCATTGCCGACACACCCACGCCACTAACACGGTTAAATTTAACCGGCACCTTACTGTCGATGGGAATCAAACCCTTGACGCGGAACATGTTTCCATTAAAGCTGCTCTCCACTTGTACAACCGCTTGGACCCTGTCCACCAGATTTTGCGGTCCCATGACTTGGGCCGCGCCAATATACCCGCTATTACCAAGTACTCCGACCGTCAAGATTGGCACTACCTTGGTGGCAAAATCCGGTGTAGCATTATGCTGCGCCATCAAAGTATTGATGAAACTATTGAGTTGGGGTCCGAATTGGTCGACCAAAATACCGATCCCGGCTACCTTGATAATCGAGCCAAGATCAATAGCCTGCGCTGCCGGAACGATAGCAACCGCAACTATAACAAACAGTAATAGTAGCAACCAAGTTTTATGTTTTTTCATGTACATCCCTCCTTAGGGTTATTATAGCACAAAAAAAGATCCCCTCTCTCGAGGGGATCTTTTGTGTTACTACTAGAACAGGTAGTTGGCCTGCAGGTAGTATACAGGAGCATAGTTGTCGCTGTTGTTGGCGTTGTTGCGGGAAAGACGCAGGTAGGTCGCGGTCAGAACGAGGTTCTTAGCCGGTGTGTACGCTACTTCAAAGCCCAAACCTTTTACGCCTTGATACAGAGCTGTCAGAGCATTGGCGCCGCTGACATCATTGCCGAGGATACCGGAAGCAACGCTCCAGTCCAAAGCAAACGGTTTAACATCGCGATAGGTTACATTGGCACCCCAGCTGCCGACCTGTGCCGGTTTTGCGCCGAGGTATTGCAATTTGGCCAACCATGCATAGTGAGAATCATTTGAAAATGCATTCGAAACTTTGTCACTAGAGTTGTTCACATAAGCTGCTTGGAAGCCCCAATCGCTGTTTAAGCCCAAGTTGAAACCAAGAGCCCAGTTTTGGAACGGATATCCAGAGTATGCCGGTGCTGTAGCAGTACCGTTCTGATAAGTAGCCATCGTTGCAGCACTGGCTGTAGGAGCAATCGCTGCATTATCATTGTCATTGGAATACCACAAGCTGCCCCAGACATTCCACTGTTTGGAAGCCTGATAGGTCAAGTTCAAGTAGGTAACCCATGCAGCATTGGTGTTGGAACGAACAGTGGTACCAATTTTGTTGGCAACATCGCCATAACCAACTACGACTTTCAGAGGATCGCCGAAACCGAATTCGATTCCGTCAACCATACCGGTCGTGCCATAAAGGATGCCTTGGCCAACGCTAGGAGCGGACCGACCGATTTGGAAATAAGTGGTCGGGTTGCTCTGCCATTTGAAGTTACCGATTTCCCAAGCAGTCGTTCCAGCAGCATCAGCAACGCCACTATTGACGCCGGTGGTGCTTTCCTGCATCAAACGACCTGTGAATGTGATGTTGTCATTGACTTGTGCAACAGCATTTACACGGAGCCGTTCCTGGAAACGGTTCAACACGCCAGCAGTGTTGTTGTCGCCAGCGAGGTTGTAGTTGCTCTGGTAACGAACACGAGCATCACCAGTGAATTTGATGGTAGAAGCATTTTTCTCGAGTTTCGCTACGCGAACGCCGAGGTTGTTCAGTTCGGCTGCGAATTCAACAGCCAGTTTGTCGATAAGGCCTTTCATCTGGGCATCGGCTTTGTCAGCGCGAGCCATAGCCTTGGCAGTTGCCTGAGCCATTTCATAACGGGTGGCCAGACGTTCGCCACGATAGGTGCCGTCGCCATATCCGTCAAGGATACCGGCTTGAGCCAATTTGGTCACTGCGTCGTATGCCCAGTGTTTTGCAGGGACATCAACGAAAGGATTGGCGGCTGCGAAGGCGGTGCCGGCGATGCCGAGCACGAAGACCAACGCGAGAGCTACGATAAGATTCTTTTTCATGTAGTTGCCTCCCATAGGTTTATTTTTTTATTTTATGGTCCCTACAGGCAGGTAGAACTGCAGATGAGTGTCCATGTTTCCTCTTCCTTATTCTCCTGTCAAAGAGCCCATATCATCACACCTACTTCAGACATCGATGCGGGACCTATGAGTACACCTCCTTTCTTCCCCGACCATGCCCTTCGGTGTTCAGACCACTTTAGGAATGCATAACGCATTTCACTTTATTATGATTTCGATGGATACTTTAATATTCCTGCAAGATTTCGAAAAAATTTTAAATATTTTTTTTGAAATATCGCTCTCCCAGTATTATAGCCGCAAAGTCATCAATTGCGCAAGGGGGTACAAGCAATCCGATCGGCAAAAATCGCCGCCAGCCAGCGGGAGGATATGCCTGCCAATAGCGGGACCGCGCTTGCTCGGTCGAATCATGTTCGTCGATCATAATAATTTCATCAACGAGTTCCTGTTCGAGTAAGGGCTGCAGCCTTTGCCTCGCCGCCTCTGAAGATGTCTGATTTCCCAGCGCTACGACCCGGCAATCATATTCTTGCGCCAACGAGTCTACCTTTTGCAGCAGTTCAGTTGGAGCAACGATCTGGCGCCACAATGGCCCCTGCTCCAAATCCACCACCGCTACGCCGCATTTATCTCGTCCTGGATCTATGGCCACCACTCGTTGCCGCGCCATTTTTTTATGGTACCGCCCGTACCGTGATGTCAATGCGAAGCGGACCGGCGGAAAAAACGGTCTCCGTAGTCAGCGCTGTAAGTTCCACCGGCCCTTTCAATCGGCGCAATTGATTGACCGCTTCATAATACTGCTCGACCGACACTACGCCGACTGTCCCTTGCAGAGGATCAGGAATAATTCCCTGTTGCACTGCCGCCTCATTCACGCGCTGCAAATAAACAGCCATCGTCTGCTCCGCTTCTTTGGCTTCGCCGCTGTAAGTCAACCGTTCTGTCAATACCACAGCGCCCTGCGCATAAATCTGTCGATTGGGAAAAGCCTCAAACTGCCCAATGATCGGCTCCCCAACCACCACATTCCCGGCGGACAGTAGCCTCAGCACGATCATTTCCGGCTTTGCCTGAAGGAAGTTGACAACTTCTTCCGCATGAGTCTGCGAGATATAAATCAAATCCAGTTTGCTCTCTTGAATATTAAACCGTTCCCGCAATCTTTGATTGGCAGCCTGAAGATAGTCCGCAAGTCGACGATCGATATCAGATCTGGCGCCGCCGCCTTGAATAACACCTACCGTGATGACTTCACCGGCCCGCAAGGCGATGGTTCCTCCCCTCACGGTTGCGATACCTTGGCGCAGATTGGCGGTAAGTTCGTTCAAACGGTCAATATCTTTTTGCAGTTCCTCTTTCGAAGTATTCAGCGAGGCTATGCGTTCATCGAGCGCCTGTTTATTTGCCTGCAAGGCTTGGAGTTCTTTCGTAATGGCGGCAATACGCTCGTTGGTTGCGATATACTCGGCGTTTTTCTTTTCGAGTTCGGCTCTGGCGGCCTTCAAGGCTTCTGTTCGATCATCAACTTCAGTAGATAGTTCTCGGGTCTGTTTTTTCAGCGCCTCCATACCGAACAGCGCGGTTCGCACATCATAAGAAATGATAGTGAGAACGCTCAGAGTAGATCCAGCGATCAAAATGCCGGTAAGGATGGTAATAATGATGGAGGTGTATCGTGGCCGCAGGCCCCACAGCGTCATCCGGCGTTTGCCGACGCGAGTGCCGATGCGGTCGCCGAGAAAAGCGATGATGCCGCCGGTAATGGCTATCCCAAGAATCAGTGTTACACCAAACATAAAACCCTCCGTTTACTTTGAGGCGCGAAAAACTAAAAAGACTCCGGCAATAATGCCAAGGAAGTTTGGAATCCAGACTGCGGTGAATGCCGGCAGGGTTCCTCCTTGTCCGAGAGCCATCGCCATGCTCATAATGGCGTAGTAGGCAAAAATAACGATGACGCTGATGCCAAGACCAATAGACGAACTGGAACGCTGACGTTGAATACCCAGAGGAACTCCAATCATCGAAAAAATAAAGCAGGCAAAAGGCACGGCAATCCGTTGATGCAATTCTACTTCAAAAAACCCAGTCCTTACTTGCTCCCGTTTCAAAATCTGGATATGTTGTTTTAGTTCACGGATCGTCATTTCTTCCGGTCGTTTCTGGTCCCTGGAAATTTCGGCCGGCACTTTTTCCACCGGCATGGCCTGCTCGGCAAAACGCATCGTGCGCTCCACCCGACCATCGGCGGTCATATCATAGACAATGCCGTTTAACATTGTCCAGCCGCCGTCTTTCCAAATGGCTTTTTCGGCGTTCTCAATCCGAACCAGTGTATCCTTGTCATACTCCTGAATGGTAACGCCTTGCATTAAGCTAAGGTCTTCGTCAAAACGCCTGGCATAAGTAAGACGTTCCATTTTTCCATCGGAAATGTCTTTGATTACGATATGTTCCTGCGACTTTGGCCGGGTATTTTTCATGATCTCGTAATGAACGATATACGAATAAGCCGCGTTAGCTCGCGGCACCATTACCTCATTAAATACCATGGAAAAAATACTGACACCGAAGGCCACGAGAAAAACTGGGGTAGCCAAGCGGTAAAAACTCAACCCGCCGCACTTCATGGCAACGATCTCACTGGAGCTCGACAAGCGACCGAACGCCATCAAGGACGCTAGTAGCATCGCCATCGGAAATGTCAACGCAATAATCCCCGGCAAGCTGTATGCCAATAATTTGGTGCAAGTCCATAGAGTGGCTCCGTACTGGCTGATATATTGTGCAATACGAAACAAAGGCCCGGTACCAACGAGAATACTCGCAAACACACAGATGCCAAAGAAGAAAGGGCCCAATAGTTCTTTTAGAATATAACGGTCGAGAATGCGCATCCGGTACTCCTTGCTCCGTTTTTATAGATAAAAATTGTCCCCGAGGTAAAATTTTCGGGCGATTTCACTGTCGATAATGGTCTGGCTGTCGCCGGCAATAATGACTTCCCCTTCATTGACAATGTAGGCGTTGTCCACGATGGCCAGCGTTTCCCGAACATTATGGTCCGTTATAAGAACGCCGATCCCCCGTTGTTTCAGATAGCCGATCATTTCCTGCAGTTCGCCAAGTGAAATCGGATCAATTCCCGTGAAGGGCTCATCCAAAAGAAGAAAATTGGGGTCCGCGACCAGTGCTCGAGCGATTTCCACCCGTCTCCGTTCGCCGCCGGACAGTTCAATTCCTTTGCGCCCCCGCACATGGGTAATTCGGAATTCCTCCATCAGACTCTCGGTCTTTTCCCGTTGCTCAGTACGGGTCAACTTCGTTGTTTCCAGCATGGCCCGCAGGTTTTCTTCCACCGTCAGCTTGCGAAACACCGAAGGTTCCTGTGGCAAATAACCGATGCCGAATTCTGAACGCCGATACATTGGCATATTCGTCACGTCTGTACCGTCAATAATGACTTCCCCCGCATCCGGGGTAACAAGCCCTACAATCATATAAAAGGTAGTAGTCTTACCGGCGCCGTTCGGTCCGAGCAGTCCTACGACTGACCCCTGGTCCACGCGTATGCTGATCCCTTTGACGACCTCGCGCCCTTTGTAAGACTTTTTCAAAACTCTGGTTTGAATATACATGCTATTGTTTTTCCTTATTCGGCGCAGGAGTAGGCGTCGGTGGAGCCGCCACGGATTTCTTGGGCTGGATCACTAGTTTCGACCGACCATCGGCATCAAGAGCACTGTCATCCAGATACATGATTACATGATTCCCGGTCAGCACATTTCCATCCTGGACCGCACGCACGTTGCCGATCAGATCCGCCTTGCCGTTTTTGCCATTGATCCCATAATAAATGGCGTGGTCGGAGACAGCATCCAACTTGCGTACATCGCTCACAATATGAACATTCCCATCTGCGGTTGCGCGATCTTCCTCAAAAAATGCTTCGGCAACCGTAGAGGTCAGAACCGCATCTTTGTTGGTCAGGCGAGCGCCCCCAGTAACGTTGGCGTATTTACGGTCAGGAAAGTATTCCATACGGGGACCGGCGGCTGTTCCTCCCTTGTTGACCAACAGGGCATTACCTGTTGCCAGCAATCGTTTCATGTCGTCAAAGGAACGAACTTCAGCGGCAGTCAAGGTAC
>DATMYT010000020.1:0-2472 GCA_035560855.1 Negativicutes bacterium
ATCGTTTCATCAACAATACTTCATTCCCCTTTTGATTATAAATGACGCGGTCAAGCCAAGACACCATAATCAATATTCCGCGTCCCCCCTCAGCAAATTGCCGCTCTTCAAAATGTTTTGTGGCGTTTACAAACGCTGCAACCCTGGCATTCCCATCAAATCCATCCCCGCCGTCTTTCACTCGAACTACCAATCTATTCCCGATCAGATTAATTTTTACTTTTACATCCATCGCTTCGCGTGCCGCATTATTTAGTGCTTCTCCCACAACAACATTAATCCGACCAGCATCTTTTCCGGCAAGCTGGTAAAACAAGTCACGAACCCTGGAACGAATACGACTATATTCTCCCGGGCGACAAAAATCAAAGTTTACCGGGAAGGACGGCTTGCCACTCACCCGC
This sequence comes from Negativicutes bacterium, assembly GCA_035560855.1. Lineage (GTDB taxonomy): Bacteria > Bacillota > Negativicutes > UBA1444 > UBA1444 > UBA1444. The sequence goes on from DATMYT010000020.1 coordinate 405, forward strand.
ACGCAGACAGCGCAACAGTCATCGCGCCGATTTGCTCCCTGAGCCAAATTGTTCAATATTTCAACAGTCTGTTCGAAATTGTCGACAGATACCGGATTCTTGTCATTCAGTTGGTCGAAAAGACCATCACTCATAAAATAGAATGTATCGTCCGTTTGAATTGGAACCAGCCATTCCGTGTATTCGGGATTATCTGAAATACCAATCAAAGAACCCGCCTTCTTCACAATTGACGGTAACGCTGCATTGCGCGCCAAAAATCCATATACACCTGCCGTAGCAAAACTGAGAGTTTTGCGGATAAAATCAAACTCAAAATAGATGGCAGCGGCATAAGTCTCATCGGTAAAATAGCGCAACACATGCTGATTAATCCATTTCAGCTTAGCTGTCAAATTCATCTGCGACTCCAGCACTTCTCGAAAATAGGCGCTTACTGCAATGCCCTGCAGTGAACTACCCACTCCATGACCGGAAATATCGACAATAAAACCGGAAAAGCGCTTGTGTTCCTGACTCCACGCAAAATCGTAAAAATCGCCACTGACCAGGTGATGCGGCACATATATCGTTTTTACTGAAACCAGCACATCTTCAAAATTGCCGGGAATCAGACTCCGCTGTACGTCAGCCGCCAGCGACACATCTTTCCCAAGCAGTGCCTGCAACTTCCGTTCTTCAGATATATCCCTGTTTGATATCATGAACACTTTCTTACCGGAATATTGAATTACCGCGCCGGAACGTTCGACTTCAATAGTTCTGCCACCCTTGCGGCGCAGCCGGATCATTCCATGCGGCAAATGGTTTTGCTGCAAAAGATTTTGATAGATTGCATCAATATGCTCCGGTATATTGGCATCCACATTATATATTGAAAGCTTACGTGCTTCTTCAGCGGAATAGCCCATCATTTCCGTCCAACGCCGATTTACTTCCAATATTCCCAGAGAATCAACATCTATGATTGCAATAGCATCTGATGATTGTTCCAATAGTGCACGATAACGCTCTTCACTCTCGCGAATGACAGCTTCCGACTTTTTCCGAAAGGACCGATTGACTAGAAGCGTTATCAGCAACAGACTTTGTAACATAAGAAAGACAATGCCGCCAAGCAGTTCCCATTTGTAAAGCTCCCAAACACTAAGCTTTTTGAAATCGAGCTTACTATCCGGCGGTAGTTTATCTTCCGTTACTTTCCAGCGCTGCAACTGGTTCCAGTCGAATGAATATTCACCAATAGATTCGTTTTCAACAGGAATGGTTGACGGCTGCGTACCCCGCAAAATCTTTCCTGCAATAGCAGCGGCACGCCTGCCCAGCTTTTCATGATTGATCAGAAACCCGCCGGTAATGCCGCTACCAACATAGGTATCAAGCATTCCATAAACCGGAACGTTCGCAACACGCCCGAGATCCCTGGCAACGGCTGCAGGTACCAGGATTTTCCCCTGGCTATCAATTTGCATTGATAAATATATTATCGCTGCATTGCCTTCGATTTGGGCCACGCTTGCTAGCATGCGCTCAAACGGCAATTGGTCGAGCGCGACAAACTTCAACCTATCCCGGTATTGCAGACCTTGCGTCAGCGTGTTATTTAGCATGTCTTTTTCTGTTGAACCCACGCCGGTGATTACATAGATGGTTTGAGTTTCTGGATGCAGCTGCAAAATCAGTTCAATATTTCGTTTTGCACTAAAAGAAGTTGTAACGCCAGTGTAGTTAGCCGGAAAATTCAGGGCCCCATACCCTTCCAGTTCCAACCCGGCAAAAACTACCGGGACATCTCCAAAAATTTGTTGCCCATATCGGAGCATAAACTGTACGGACTGTTTGTACTGAGCGATAATCAGATCAGGTTTATCCTTAGCGTATTTTATCCGCAACGACTCAGCCATCGTGGAAAAATAAGTTTCATCACCTGGATGCGCAGCTAGTTGCAGGTTTTCAATCGAATAAACGACAGGAATGTGTGAATCTTGCTCGGCAAACCCTTCCTCTACCCCCTTATTGAACCATTGAATTCCTTTATAATCAAAGTTATAAGAAGGAATCAAAAGGA
>DATMYT010000021.1:0-3188 GCA_035560855.1 Negativicutes bacterium
GTATGTAATAATGAATAGTATTTTGACAGTTTACCGCGGCTGCGGGAGTGCGTACGACCCGTTACGCTGTCATAGTTTGTCAAAGGAGAGGAACAGATTGAAAGAAAAAATTTCCGGCAACAAATCCCGCAGCAGGCAGCCCGGAAGGCAGTCCCCGGCTGCGGCGGAAAAGACCGCCGTCAATGCCCTGACGGCAGTTGCCGGCGGCAAACAAGCGCCGCGGCAGGACTGTCCGATTGTCGGCATTGGGGCCTCGGCCGGCGGACTGCAGGCCTTGTTGCAGCTGTTTGAGAGTATGCCGGCGGCGAGCGGCCTGGCTTTTGTGGTCATTCAGCACCTGGACGCCAACAATGACAGCGCCTTGGCCGATATTTTGTCCAAGGCGACAGCTATGCCTGTCAGCGAAGTAAAGGACACTACTGTCGCGCAACCCAACCATGTTTACGTTATTGCGCCCGGCACCGAGTTGGCCGTTTCCCACGGGATGCTGACCGCCGGGCCGCAAAAAAGCGGCGCGCGGCGGCATACGCCGGTCGATTCTTTCCTGGAATCGCTGGCCATGGATAAGGGAAGCAAGGCACTGGGCGTTATTTTATCGGGAACCGGCGCCGACGGCTCGCGCGGTGTGCAGGAGATCAAGGCGGTCGGCGGCATTACCTTCGCCCAGGAACCCCAGTCGGCGGAATACGACGGCATGCCGCGCAGTGCAATCGCCACCGGCATGGTAGATTCTGTCCTGCCGCCGCCGAAAATCGCCGGTGAACTATCACGGATCGGCCGTTCACTGATCCTTGCCAGCCCGGTGGCCGAAGCCGGCGATCTCTTCCCGGACGGAGCCGACGACCTAACCCGGATTATTGCCCTGCTCCGTAAAGCCAGCGGCATCAATTTTTCCGAGTATAAGCAGCTTACCATAAAACGGCGTATCTTGCGCCGCATGATTTTGCTCAAGCAAGACAGGCTTGACGATTATGTCGCGTATCTGCGGCAAAATAGCGCGGAGCTTGCCGCCCTGCAGCAAGACATGCTGATCAATGTCACGAAATTTTTCCGGGAACCGCAGGCCTTCGATACCTTGAAAAAGGTGGTCTTTCCGGCAATCGTCGCCAACATCGCCCCGGGCGCGCCCATCCGGCTGTGGGTGCCCGGCTGCTCAACAGGCGAGGAGGCCTATTCACTGGCCATCGCTTTGCGGGAATATTTGGAAGATAACACCGTCGACCGGCGAATCCAGATATTTGCCACCGATATCAACGAAACGGTTATCGACAAAGCGCGGGCCGGAATCTACCCAAAAACGATCGTGGCCGATATTTCGCCCTCAAGGCTCAGCCGCTTCTTTGTCGAGGTGGATCAGGGCTATCAGGTCAGCAAGACCATCCGCGACATCTGCGTATTCGCCAGGCAGGACATCGGGCAGGATCCGCCTATTTCCCGGGTGGACCTCGTCAGTTGCCGCAATGTCATGATCTATTTCGGGCCGGCACTGCATAAACGGATATTCCCGCTTTTCCATTATGCCCTAAATCCCAAAGGCTTTCTGATCCTGGGAGCGTCGGAATCAATCGGCGTGTTTGCCGACTTGTTTGACCTGGTGGATAAAAAACACCGGATTTATACGAAAAAATCGGTAGCGACCCCGTTCGCGGCTGATTTCGCCTCCGCCGCCGAGCGTGCGTCAGCCGTCCCCAGCCGCAGCCAGGATGCCCCGGATGATTCTGGCGGCGGTTCGTGGCTCGATGTGCAGAAAGAGGCTGACCGCATCGTTCTCGGCAAATATGCCCCGCCTGGCGTCATCATCAACAGCAAGCTGGATATTATCCAGTTCCGGGGCCGCACCGGCGTTTATCTCGAACCGGCGTCCGGAATGCCGAGCGTAAACCTGTTGAAGATGGCCCGGGACGGGTTGTTCGCCGGACTGCGGGCCGCCGTCCACCAGGCCAAGAAAGAAAATGTCCCTGTCAGGAAAGAAGGCCTGCATGTTCCCCAAAACGGCCACTCCCTCCTGGTCAATGTTGAGGTTGTGCCCATCAACGGGTCGTTTCAGCAAGGCGAATACTTCCTGGTATTATTCCGGGATGTCGCCGCCCAGCCTTTGCCTGACGGCGGCGCTCCGGCACGGGAAGATTGGCCTCAGGGTGCGGCTGCCGATGAGATCCTGAGCCTGAAACAGGAGGTCGCCGCGACCAAGGAATACCTGCAGTCGGTCATCGACCAGCACGAAGCGGTCAACGAGGACCTCCGGTATGCCAACGAAGAAGTGCAATCAAGCAACGAAGAACTGCAGAGCATGAACGAAGAACTGGAGACCGCCAAAGAGGAACTCCAGTCGACCAACGAAGAACTGATGACCCTGAACGAAGAACTGGGAACCCGCAATATGGAACTCAACCACGTCAACAATGATATGATCAATCTGCTCCGCAGCATCAATCTGCCTGTCCTCATCCTCAGCGGCGATCTACGCATCAGGCGGTTCAATTCGGTGGCCGAAAAGGTGTTTAACCTGATCGGCACCGATGTCGGCCGGCCGATCAACAATATCAAGCCCAATATCGATATTCCCGATTGGGAGCAAGTCATCGTGGAAGTAATCGAATCGCTCAACAGCAAGGAGCAGGAAGTCCAGGACCGCTGGGGCCACTGGTATTCCATGCAGATACGTCCGTATCGCACTACGGATAACAAGATCGATGGCGTGATTATCACCTTCGCCGATATCGACGCCATCAAGCAAAGCCTTAATGTTGCCCAGGAGGCCCGCGAATACGCCGAAGCCATCGTGGAAACGGTACGGCATCCCATGGCGGTTCTCGACGCCGACCTGCGGCTGCGAACGGCCAACAAGGCCTTTTATCAGACCTTCCGGATGACAACCGGGGAAATGACCGGTCAATCCATTTTCCAAATAAAAGGCGGCCAGTGGGAGCTTCCTGCGCTGCGCACCCTGCTGACCGATCTTCTGGAGCATGACACGGCGTTCGAAGATTTTGCGCTCTCCGGCGACTTCCTTGATGCCGGGAAGTTGACCATGCTGATCAATGCCCGCCGGATTGTAAACTCGCAAAACAAGACGAACCTCATTCTCATGGCCTTCGAAACAATTGCCTCGCAGGCTACTCATAAAAATAAGCAGGCTTAGCGAATTTATTGCTAACACCCACGGACTCTTCAACGGAACCTGGGGC
>DATMYT010000022.1:0-8258 GCA_035560855.1 Negativicutes bacterium
GAGTGGTTTTTCCTGCCGATGCGGGTGGAAATATTTTGAATAATTTGCGTTTTTTGATGTGGCGAATTTTTGACTGCATCGATGAATCCAGACAAAATGAAATGGAGAAAGGCTGGGGTTTTAATGAATCAGACAGATCAAACATGTGTCAACGCGTTGAGGTTTTTGGCTGTTGATGCGGTGGAACAGGCGAAGTCGGGGCATCCGGGTCTTCCGCTAGGAGCGGCGCCTATGGCCTATGTATTGTGGGATCGATTTTTGAAGCACAATCCTGTTCATCCCAAGTGGGTAGATCGGGATCGGTTTATTCTTTCTGCCGGACATGGTTCTGCCTTGTTGTATGCTCTTTTACATACGTTTGGGTATGATTTGCCAATGGATGAAGTGAAAAAATTTCGCCAATGGGAGTCCAAGACGCCTGGGCATCCGGAGTTTGGCATGACTCCAGGGGTGGAGGCAACAACCGGTCCTCTTGGGCAAGGATTCGCCATGGGGGTCGGCATGGCCGCCGCCGAAAAACATCTGGCAGCTGTATATAATAAGCCCAGCTTTCCAATCGTAGACCACTTTACTTACGCGATTGTTTCCGACGGTGATCTGATGGAGGGCGTCAGCGCTGAAGCAGCTTCCCTCGCAGCGACATTGGGACTTGGCAAGTTAATTTATTTGTACGATGATAACCATATTTCTATTGAGGGAAGTACGGAGATCGCCTTTACGGAAAATGTTCGGTTGCGTTTCCAGGCTTATGGGTGGCAGGTGCTGACCGTTCCTGACGGCAATGATCTCAACTTGATTGAAGAGGCTATTCGGTTGGCCAAAGAAGATAAAGAACGACCTTCGCTGATTGCAGTTCGGACTCAAATTGGGTTTGGAAGTCCAAAACAAGGGACCTCGGCAGCTCATGGCGAGCCGCTCGGGGCGGATGCTGCCGCAGTAACGCGTCAGACACTGGGTTGGGGATCGGAACCACGCTTCCATGTGCCGACCGATGCTGCCGAGCATTTTGGGAAAGCGCTGGAACGCGGGCAAGCAGGCGAAGATCAATGGGGGAAAATGTTTGCGGAATATCAGGCGCAGTATCCCGCGGAGGCGGTTTCGTTCCATAATGCAATGGAAGGAATACTGCCTAACGGTTGGGCTGAAAAGGTTCCTGAATTTCCGGCAGGGGCTCTGGCGACCCGCGAATCTTCAGGAAAAGTAATGAACAAGATCGCGGCGCTGATTCCAGAGCTTATCGGCGGTTCGGCCGACCTTGCGCCCTCCACCAAGACGCTTCTGGATGGATTGGGAGACTTTAGCGCCGCTAATCCTGCTGGTCGCAATTTTCATTTCGGAATTCGAGAACATGCGATGGGTGCTATGGTAAATGGAATAGCGTTGCATGGTGGATTAATTCCTTACGGCGCAACCTTCTTTGTTTTTGCCGATTATATGAGACCGGCCCTGCGCTTGGCGGCCATTATGCAGACACACTCCATTTTTGTGTTTACTCATGACAGTATTGGAGTTGGCGAAGATGGTCCAACCCATCAGCCGATCGAACAGCTCGCAAGTTTGCGCGCCATTCCCGGACTGACAGTTCTGCGACCGGCGGACGCCAACGAAACTCGGGCAGCATGGAAATTGGCCGTAGAACGTAAAAAACCGGTAGCGCTGATTTTAACACGCCAGAAGCTGGCTACAATGGAAGAGTCCGAGTACGGGACGGCAGATGGAGTACCGTATGGAGCCTATATTGTTCAAGAAGCAGAGCAAAAAAAGCCCCAGTTGATTTTACTCGCTACCGGATCAGAAGTGGAGATCAGTATTAAGGCTGCAATTATGTTGGAACAAAAAGGGTATCGGATTCGAGTCGTATCGATGCCTTCATGGGAATTGTTTGACGAGCAGGAAGAAAAATATCGCCAGGGCGTTCTGCCTGCAGGTGTGCCGGTACTGTCCGTAGAAGCCGGTGTTACCATGGGATGGGCAAAATACACCGGATCTCGAGGGGATTCGCTTGGTATCGATCATTTTGGCGCTTCCGGCCCTGGGCCGACTGTGATGGCGAAATTCGGTTTTACGCCAGAGTATATTGTCGCTCGCGCTCTTGCATTGTTGAAATAATATGAATCCAAGGTTTATTATTGTCGACGGTAACAGTCTTATTCACAGGGCGTTTTATGCGCTGCCCACCATGACAACATCCAACGGCCATTTTACCAACGCAGTCTTCGGCTTTACAAACATGATCATAAAGCTGGTGGCGGACTGGAAACCGGCCGGAATTGTTGTTGCGTTCGACAAGGGAAAGCGTACTTTTCGTAATGAAGATTACGCCGACTATAAGGCGCAACGCAAACCGACGCCCTCCGAATTGTCGGAGCAGTTTCCGGCCGCCCGGGAAGTTCTTGACGCGTTGGGGATTACCGTACTTGAACTGGAAGGCTTCGAGGCGGACGATATCATTGGTACCCTGGCAGCTCAGGCTTCTGCCGAGCAGGAGTTTCTGATCGTTACAGGAGACCGGGATGCACTACAGCTGATTAATGAACACGTTCACGTATTGCTCACGAAAAAAGGCATCTCGGAATTTGAAGAAGTGGATCCCATTTTGCTGACTTTTAATTATGGGCTGACCCCTTTGCAGGTCATTGAAATGAAAGGCCTTATGGGAGATGCATCCGATAATATTCCAGGGATCCCTGGAGTAGGGGAAAAAACCGCCAAAAAACTAATTAACGATTTTGGGTCCATTGATGGCGTGTATGAAAACATTGACAAGGTGCCAGGGGAGAAGCTAAAAGAAAAAATTCTCGCGAATCGCGAGCTGGCTTACTTGTCAAAAAAGCTGGCTACAATTTTTTGTAATGTGCCGGTGCCGTCGGATATTGGACAGTATACCTTTTCTCCTAACATGGAAAAAGTTCGTGCTTTTGCAGAAAAATATGAGTTCCGTGCGTTGCCCACGAAAATTTCCAGCTGGATTGCCGTTGCAGGGAATATGTCTAATGAAGCATCTGCGAATGAGGCTGGAATTGCAGTTCGTCAAATTACTACGGCAGAAGAGTTTCGAGAGATTGCTGAAGCAGTTCGAACGCAGGGAATATTATACTTTTGGGCCAATAGTGAAGGACGCGTTCCTGATTGCCGGTTTGTAGGCGCCGGTGTGTTTGCTGGCGGCCAACGTTGCTATATTGCTGCGGAGACAGCGGCTTGGAGTTCATTCAAGGATTTGCTGACCGATCAAACATTGCCGAAGGTCACTCATGACGCAAAACCTGTTTACAACGTCTGCCAAGCGACAGGTATTTTGTTTGGCCCGCTACTGTTTGACACCATGGTCGCAGCGTATCTGCTGAATCCGTCGGGAAGCGATTACCAGTTTGACCGACTGTCGACGGAGTTTCTTGGTAAAGGGATGAGTCCCTTTACCAAAGAACAGTACGGAAGCCCCGAGTATGCGGCGTGGGTTGCGGAAGGTCTACAGGAGCTCCACCTCGCGCAGCAACAAGAAGTAGATAGAATTGGCGCCGCCGACCTGATGAAAATCATAGAACTACCCCTTGTTGAGGCTTTGTCCGCAATGGAAGTCCTTGGGATTCAGGTGGATCGAAAGGGCCTGGATGTCATGGAGAACGATATTGCAGGTAGAATTACTGTCTTATTAAAAGAAATTTACAGCTTGTCCGGGGAATCTTTCAATGTTAATTCTACAAAACAGTTAGGGATCGTTTTATTTGAAAAGCTGGGTCTTCCTGTAGGAAAAAAGACAAAAACCGGCTATTCAACGGATGTTGAAGTTCTTGAAAATTTGGCGGGAGCGCACCCGGTAGTCGACAAGTTGTTGGAATACCGGACGCTGACGAAATTAAAATCGACTTATCTCGACGGATTGCGCCCTTTGATTCGAACCGAAACAGGGAGAGTTCACACGCATTTTAATCAAACTGTGACCGCGACCGGCCGATTGTCAAGCTCAGATCCTAACCTGCAAAACATTCCAGTGCGTACGGAGTTGGGGCGGCAGATCAGGACCTTGTTTGTTCCGGGAGCTGAGTTTGACTGGCTGGTGGCAGCGGATTATTCACAAATTGAACTGCGTATTCTGGCGCATCTGTCAGGCGATGAAAATATGATCCAGTCTTTTTTAAGTGGTGAAGATATTCATACACGAACAGCTGCGGAAGTGTTTGGAATTCCGATCGACCAGGTGACTTCAGAAATGAGGTTTAGGGCTAAGGCTGTCAATTTTGGCATTGTTTATGGGATTAGCGACTATGGATTGTCACAAGGCATTGGCGTTAGTCGCAAGGAAGCGGCAGAATATATTGCGGGGTATTTTTCCCGTTATCCTGCCATAAAAGCTTTTATCGACCGTACAGTTATGGAGGCCCGGATGACGGGTTATGTGAGTACGTTGTTCGGCCGCCGTCGTTATTTGCCGGACATCAACAGCTCAAATTTTAATCTGAGGGCTTTTGCGGAACGCACTGCCATGAATACTCCGGTTCAGGGAACTGCGGCGGATATTATCAAAAAAGCAATGATCCTGGTTCATGATGCAATAAAGAAACAAAGACTGAACAGTCGCATGTTGCTGCAGGTACATGATGAATTGGTGCTTGAAGCACCTGAGAATGAAGTGGAAGCTGTGAAGAGCATGCTCAAATCCGCCATGGAAAATGCGGCGGAAATATCTGTGCCGTTATCAGTCGAAATAAGACAGGGCCGCACTTGGGCCGAAACCAAGTAGGGAGAAGTAGTTATGCCAGAAATGCCGGAAGTTGAAACAATTTGTCGTTCTTTGCGCAAACACGTTGAAGGAAAAGTCATCCAAGATATTGAAATTCGCTTGTCACGCCTTATAAAATGGCCATCGCCGGAAGATTTTCGGGCAATTCTTGTTGGACGCAAGATTGAATCTTTAGAACGTCGGGCCAAATATATGCTGTTTCATGTAACAGACGACTGGACTTTGGTTATTCATTTGCGAATGACCGGTCGTCTGTTTTTCCGTGATAATGATTGCCCGTCGGATGCTCCGGCCAAAATCACTTTTCATTTTGCTGACGGAGATTCACTGGAGTACTCGGATACCCGTACTCTCGGAACCTTGTACCTGCTGAGGGAAAATGAGTTGGGTCGGATCTACGGTTTGTCTTCACTGGGGCCTGAGCCATTGTCGCCGCAATTTACTGTGGAGTATTTGGTGTCGGGCTTGGCGAAAAGAAAGGGAAAGATAAAGACTGTTCTTTTGGACCAGAGCTTTATTGGCGGTCTCGGAAATATTTACGTAGATGAGAGTCTGGCGCGTGCCTGCATCCATCCCGAATGCAAAGCCCACACCCTAACCGAACCGGAAATTGCCAAACTACATGAAGCAATTAATGCGGTTATTGAAAAAGGAATTGGCGGTGGCGGCACAACACTACGCGATTATCGGGATGGTGAAGGGAACAGGGGCTCTTTTCAGGAAGAATTATGTGTATATGGGCGAAAGGGACTTCCTTGCCCTGTCTGCGGAACAAATATCGTCAGAACGGAGGTCGCTGGCAGAGGAACTCATTACTGCCCGCAGTGCCAGCACCAGAAATGAAAAATAATACTATTTTTCGAATTGGACTTACAGGCGGGATTGCCAGCGGGAAAAGCACAGTCAGCGCTATGCTTCGGCAGATGGGTGCAACAGTGATTGACACGGATAAAATCGCCCGCGAAGTGGCAAAACCTGGCTCGGCTGCATTGAAAAGCATGAGCGAGCATTTTGGCATGGATATATTGAATGAAGACGGGTCGCTTCGGCGCGATGCGGTAGGCAGAATTGTCTTTTCAGATCCAGAAGAAAAAAAATGGCTTGAGGCGCTGTTGCACCCCTTGATACGGGCAGAGTCCGAGGAACAGGCTCGAAGGGCATTAGCCGCAGGGCAACATATTGTCGTGATTGATGTGCCTCTTCTTTTTGAGTCCGGCTGGCATGAATATGTCGATGAAATATGGACCGTATATGTGCCGCCGAAAGTCCAGAAAGAGCGACTGAGACAGCGGGATAATTTTGTGGAACAGGAAATAATGGATCGTATTGCTTCGCAAGATCCCATTAGCGAGAAAGCGAAACGCGCCGATCTGATCATTGATAATACAGGGCCTTTGGACAGTACGCTGCAACAGGTCAGAAGCGCATGGAATGCAGTTGTGAAAAAAGTTCATGAATAGGAGTCAGGGGGGGAGTTGTTGAAAAACGTCTCAAAAATGATCCTGACGTTTTTACTTGTTCTGATACTGGGATTGCTCATTGGTTGCAGCAAAAAGACGGAAAAAGTTGATTCAAATTCCGGCACTGCTATAGCTGGCGGGAAAATCAACGTGGGTAGCGCGGTGGAACCGGAAACGTGGAATCCACTGCTCAGCGAGCTGATGGCAGTACAGGAAGTAGGACGATTGGTGTTTAGTGGACTGCTGTTGCAAAATGACAAGGGAGCGTGGATCCCGGATTTGGCGTCGGAGGTTCCCACTGTGGCCAACGGGGGGATTAGTAGTGATGGTCTGACGGTGACATACCGATTAAAACCGGACCTTAAATGGCAGGATGGGCAACCTATTTCCGCCAAGGATATTCAATTCACCTATGACTTTATTATGCGCAATCGAAGCCAGGTTCCCTGGCGTGAAGGATACGAAAAAATACAGTCGCTACGAACACCGGATAGTGCGACAATCGTGATTCGCTTTTCGGAGCCCTACGCTTATGCTTTAAAGTTGTTCCCTTTTGTGTTGCCAAGCCATCGCGCGGCTGAGCTAATGGATGTTCGCACACAGAACTTTGCACGATTACCGATTGGATCAGGACCATATATTTTGAAAGAGTGGCGCCGGGGCGACGCACTGATTTTTGAAGCCAACTCGCAGTATCATCGTGGTAGACCGTTGCTGGACATGATCACATACAAGATTGTGACTGACCGCCAGATCGTTCTCAGCCAGCTAAAAATCGGCGAAGTTGACCTTGTAAACAATATTGGATTCGATCAATTGGATCAGGCCCGGGCGATAACGGGAGTGAATACTTTTATTACCCAGGGGACTATTTGGGAGCATGCGGACTTTAATCTTGATAATCCACTATTTGCAGACGTTCGAGTAAGGCAAGCCATTGCTCTTGGAATTGATCGTCCGATGCTTATTGAGAGTGTTCTAAAAAACGCGGCTTTTCCTGCTTATACAGACATTCACCCGCTTTCATGGGCTGCTATTCCTATTCCCGACCCGCCAGTTAGAAATATGGTGAAGGCCAAAGAATTATTGGAGGCAGCGGGATGGAAAGCTGGGTATGATGGGATCTTGGCGCGGGAAGGCCGACGATTCAGTTTTACGCTTACGGCGCCATCTGGGGATAAACCGAGGGAAGAGGTGGCAGAAGCTCTTTCCCGCCAACTTCGCGAAATTGGTGTGGAGATGCGGGTTCAGTTCGTTGCCGGAAAAGCGTTTTTTGGTGAAATATTACCCAACCGTCGTTTTGAAATGGCGCTTTTCGCGTGGGTGAACAGTACAGAACCGGATAACTATGATCTGTGGCACTCTCGTAGAATTCCCAGTGCCAGTAACCGAGGAACAGGGAAAAACTATGCCGGTTGGAAATCAACTGAAGTAGATTTTTTGTTGGAAAGTACGCGCCGTAATGCTGATGTTGAATCCCGGCGAGATGCTTTGCGACGCCTTCAGGAAATGCTGCTGGCGGAGGTCCCGGTGATTCCTCTGTACTACAGAACGGAGATTGCCGCAGCCAAAAGAAGTATTGTAAACTACAAACCCAATCCGTTCTCAGGGAATTTCTGGAATGTATGGGAGTGGGGATTGCGTTAAGAAACTGATCCGAACGCGGAGAAAACATTCTTGACGTGGCGAAACCGGTGTGGTAATATATCACTTGTCAGTTAAACATGCGGTCGTGGCGGAACGGCAGACGCGCTAGCCTCAGGAGCTAGTGGGGGCAACCTCGTGGTGGTTCAAATCCACTCGACCGCACCATTAAAAAAACTGACGTGTTTTATATCGATGCGGTCGTGGCGGAACGGCAGACGCACCAGCTTGAGGGGCTGGCGGGGGCAACCTCGTGGTGGTTCAAATCCACTCGGCCGCACCAATAGGCAATGTAAGGCTCACGGAGAAATCTGTGGGTCTTTTTCTTTTTTTTGAGTTTTCGCGGACTTTCCTTTATTTTTGCACAGGGTATTATAGTTGCAAAAGGGATCGGGTCTTTATAAATAATTTTTATG
>DATMYT010000023.1:0-2207 GCA_035560855.1 Negativicutes bacterium
GTGCTGGTTTCTTTCTTCCAGTTTTTCTTTCACGCCATCCATCATTGTTTCGGTTTTGTGGATGTAGGTGTCCATGGTAAAGGTAGCAGAAGCATGCCCCATGAGTAGCTGAATTTTTTTTACGGATACATCCATCTCCTCCAATGTGCTGGCGTATGTGTGGCGCAGATCGTGGAAATGGAGTTTTTCGGGGAGATCCAGTTCGCGTTTTATATTTCCCCAATCTCTCGATGCATTGGCTGGGTCTTGTGGTGATCCATTCTGCTGCGGAAAGACTAGATCAAGTTCACTGTGATATTTTAATCCACAAGACAGGCGATGCTCGGCCTGTCTTTTTTTATGGGCTTTAAGAGCGGTGGCGGCAGCGAGGGTGAGTGGCAGTTCTCTGTTGGCATTGTCGCTTTTCAGCGTGGTCGACAGATGCACCCCTTTTGTTTTGGTTCGACGAACTGTTTGACGTACAGTAATGGTGGATTTTTAAAAATCTATAGCCGACCAAGTGAGCCCCAAGAGCTCACCTCCGGAATATTTTCTGTAATCATCATTCGTAGCACTGAAAAGGCGAAGCAGCAAACGAAAAGCCCGCCACCGGGTTGGTGACGGGCGGGAGTGCGAATGATGCTCTAGAGGTGGGTTACTTTAATGGCTCAAGGATTCGCGCCAGCAGCGCCTGCATTTTCAATAGATCGCCGGAGTAGGCCGCAATGGACGCTTGCAGCCATTCCTCCGAGTTTAACTCTTCAAACCGGAGCCATAATCCTTGCTGCAATAGCAATTCTCGGAGAAAGGCGCGCAATGTCCGGCCGTTGCCTTCGCGAAATGGATGCAAGACATTCATTTCACCGACATACCAAGCCAGTCGTTCGATCAACACCGGCAGCGGCAAATCCTGGAGAAGCTTTTCCCGGTGCAGGGCTGAGAAAATTCGGTCGGCCTCGCTTTGAATATGTTCTGGATAGGCAAAAGTCGTCTGGCCTTTGTGAATGCGAACCGTCCGAAGCTTTCCCGCCCAGGGATAAACGTCCTGAAAAATAAACCGATGGATGCGCGATAAATGGGTCAGCCCAAAGCGTCCCGCCACCGGATGATCAGTATAAAGTTCCGCCAGCCGTTGCTGACTATAGAGAGATTCAACATCCGCCAGCAATTGCGCGTCGTGAATATCAAAGTTATTGCGCAGGACAGAGCTGCCCGGATAGCAATACGGATCGACGCCAGCAGCGTACAGTTCACTCATTGCCGGGCAATACGCAGGCGAACCTGTTGGTCGATTTCGCGGCGGGCGTCCGCCAAAGAAAGATGACCGGATTCCACGCGGGCAAAAATGTAGCGGCTCCATTCCGGCACGGCGGCATTCTCCAGTCGCAAATCGGCGCGGGCCTGACGCATGGCTTCCGCCACCGGAAGGGTTGTAATAATTTTTTTCATCGGCAGCACACCCTTTCTAGCAACAAAGTACCAACAAAGTGTTAGCAAAGTGTTAGCACTTTTATATTATATCATGCCGCAACGCTGTCTGGCGGTGAAAGAAAAGGAGGTCATTCCATGAATTCAATCGAGCAAGTTTTCCACTATCAAAACAGGCGGGTGCGGGCGATGCAGTTCGCCGATACACTATGGTTTGTGGCCAAGGATGTCTGCGAGGTGCTGGGTATCCGCACAAATTCCGTCCGGTTCATTCTGGACGAAGACGAGGTGCGGGATTTCAATCCCAATGACAATAGTATTGACATTTGCGGGGCGGAAGCCGGACGCGGCGGGCGCAACATGCTGGCGGTGAGCGAACCCGGTCTCTATTCCCTCGTACTTCGCAGCCGCAGGCCGGAGGCCAAATCCTTCCGGCGCTGGATTACCCACGAGGTTATCCCGGCGCTGCGAAATGCCGGCAGCTATTCTCTGACGGTTCCTGCCGCCACCGGCAAGCTGCTGCAGTTCACCCGCCGCGATCTCTTGAATCTGGCGATCGAGGCAGAGGCCGAATGCGATGAGTTGCGCGAGGTGGTGGCTGATCTGGCGCCCAAGGCCGATTTCTATGACCGGGTGGCGGACACCAGCGCGTCCTTTTAACTCGGGGAGACCGCCAAGATGCTGGAGATTCCCGGCTTCGGTCGCAACAATCTGATTCGATTCCTGCGCGACGAAGGGGTGTTGATGGCCGATAATGTCGCCAAACAGCGGTATATCGACCGGGGGTATTTTCACATCGT
>DATMYT010000024.1:0-3020 GCA_035560855.1 Negativicutes bacterium
GCATAAGGATTTCCAAAATCTCCGTGTCTTTCAGGGGGCGAACTCTGATTTTCCCAACCACATTTTCGTAGCTAAGCGGCGCGGGATCCTCCGTGCTGAGCTTTGCGATCGCAGCTTCGACAACCGTACGGCTCTTGATCAATTCCGCATAGGTATACATTTTTTGCCGCGCCAGTTCTTCCGAAGACCACGCTGCCCCTGCCGTATCCCCCAAGCCTCTAGCTGCCGGCTTCACGCGGATTGTAACTTTAGCCTCATACGTAGGCGGCAAAAGATTAAAAAGAATAGCCAACAGAATAGCTACACAAAAAGAATAATAAATCCATTTTCGACGTCGCCTGACAATCGATAACAGTTTATGCAGATCCACCTGTTCCTGCTGCTCCATTAAGGTCCTCCATTTTTAGCAAGTTATCCAGAGAAAACGGCGTTCAGCGATTGGTATTCCCTCCCACTATGCCGGAGTATCTCAGGTTGTAATAAATCTGCGTCAATGGCACGATGTCCGCTGCAATATCAATTCGATGATTTTCTGTCAGATAGACAATATCACCTTCTTTAAGGAGTACATTTTTACTGACATCGCCTTTCTTGAGCAATTCCATCAAATTAATTCGGGTCGGTTCTCCTTGATGATCCTTATGAATGACAAAAACTTTTGTTTTCGCGGCATCTTTTGTCCAGCCTTTGGCAGCACCAATGGCATCCATCAAATTCCGACTTTTGTCCAGTTCATAAAGGCCCGGCATATTCACTTGTCCCACAACATAGACCCGCTCTGTGCTAAATTTTGTCACATTCACAGTCACTTTGGGATTTACATAATATTGGCTGAGCTGTTCATTGATCAATTGCGCCAATGCCTGGACCGACAACCCCTCCGCTTTGATCTCTCCAGCAAAAGGAAATGCAAATTTCCCATCTGGGCGAATCGTAATGGGATCAGGGTATCCGGGAGCAGGAAAACTAAGTTCGGGATATCCATAAACATTGATGCTTATAACATCGCCCGGGTGCAAAATATACTCTCCTGGCGCAGCCATCGCTTGTGACATCAACAACATGAATATCGCCAGCAGAAACATCCACCGCTTCAAGTTAACAACTCCCTCAATACACTACTTGAAAAAAGTTAATTAATGTCGAGAATATATATTCACCACTGTAGCTTTTTTCCCCTTTTCGGCCATTGGTCCGGCTACTCTTTCATTCATTTTATTATGGTCTTACTTAAACAAGGTTTCCTTGGATGAGTCGGTTCGGCCAGGTTCCCGTTTGACCTTCTTGCGCGGAAACATTTTGAGGAATGCGGGAATCCCCAGCAGCAGCAGTAAGGCCACGATCCCAACTACTACAAGAATTAGCGTCTGGTTTTGTTCCCAAATATCAGCAACCGTCATTTCCTTTGCAACCGGCTTTTGGGTTTTTGCGTTCTTGTCCCGGACATCAAAAGAATATAGCTTGGCATTTTTTTGATATACCAACACATTTCCGGTCAGCGTCTCGGCGGTTTTCGGTCGGCTAAGCTGTCGCAAAGCATCATTCAGCAATCCCCCATCCGTATTCGCCGAAAAGATGACCAACGGGCCTCCCTTAAATTCTCCGACCCTGCCCACAACAGCATTCACATTGGGCTGATGCTCGAAAAGCCTGACCTTTGTTGTCTTTCGGTACACATCGAAGTCCTTATCGATGGAAACCGGCATCTTATCCTGCAGTATCGCCGGAATATTGCCGGTAATTCCTGCAACAAGCACAAAGCCGCCTTCCGGTAACTCGACCGGCTGCTTCAAGGGCAGATAATTGGGGAATGCCACCACTCCCGGCG
The DNA here is from genome assembly GCA_035560855.1 of Negativicutes bacterium. Classification (GTDB taxonomy): domain Bacteria; phylum Bacillota; class Negativicutes; order UBA1444; family UBA1444; genus UBA1444. The sequence continues at coordinate 1,829 of DATMYT010000024.1, forward strand.
GCAACTGGCGATTCATAAAATAGGCGGTCTCGCCCGCGATCTTCAGCATATCAGCGCCCAGTGCCTCATCAAGCAAAATGGTTCCCTGTCGTCCCAAAAACAGTCCGATATTATTCCAATCAAACCGATCAACCCGATACTGTCCCGCTCCCCACATATAGCTGGTTGGAAGAATCTGCGCGACCTGAAATTTTCCTCGCACCTTGCACTGAGTCGGATCTTCCGGATAATTGAACTGGATTTTCAACGTGTTTAACGACCGCAATTCCACTGGTTCCTGCAACAAAATGTCCCGTGTAAACTGCCCGGTCCGATCCAGAACCGAGCTGTACACCAAATTGCTGTTCAAAAACACATCCATCCGAACGGGTCGCCCGGCATCAACGGGCAAGGTATGCGAACCTTCCAGGTGAAAGCCTAAGCGCTCCGGTATTTTCTCCAATGCGACCGGATATAGTTGAAACTCAGCAGGCACACTGAAAATTCCTTCCTGAAGATTGTTATTGCCAAAAGCAATCGCTTCCGTTACCACGCCTGAAGGCGTTTCGATCGGTGTTATCGAAATACGCTGGTCAGACTTCGTATTGAGTGCAAGCACTGGCAGATCCAAAAGCTGTTGAACAAAAGTTCTGAGACTCTGCACATCGACCGCAGAAATCAACAGTGTATTGGGATCAGCCAACATAACGCCAGCAGTGGCGCCTTTAAAATACTTGGGCAATTTGGCGTCAAGGCCAATCCATATCCGGGGAACCCGTGGTAATTTCAATAACTCCGCAGCCCGCACCAGTTGGATATTCAGATGGGGTTGCGCTTTTTTCAGCAGACCGTAGGTCCAAGCTGCCGGTACAAATTCCGCCAGCGACGCATCATCCGGCACCACCACAAGCAAATCCTGCTGCAAGCTGCCGAAAAAATCCTCCACGCTACGAACCGGAGGCATGTCATAGGTCAAATTCAAAAAGCTATTTCTGTGTACGACAAAAAACAAACCGCCGGAATAATAGTCCCGACACAAATCATTGGTCATAAACATGCTGGATTTAATCTGAAGCCGGGCAAAATTCCGGACGACTTTGTCCACAGGCAAATTCAAAACTACTGACTTTTGCTGCAGAAGTTCCTTGGCGGTTCGAGTTGCAATCAGCTTATCATTATAATGAAAGAAAAAAACAGCTTCGCTGTTCAGTTG
>DATMYT010000025.1:0-5808 GCA_035560855.1 Negativicutes bacterium
GCCTGTCTCTTTGACAATGACCGGAACCGAAAGCTGCCGGGCCAGCTGTTCGATGCGCCGCAACCAGCCGCAAAAATCGCCATCGCCTTCCGGCATGCTGATTTCCTGCGTCGCGTTCAGGTGCACCTGCAAGGCATTCGCTTCAATCATGTCCACGACCCGCTTCGCTTCGTCGAGGGTCGCATACGCACCAATATTGGCCCAAACGATTCCTGTAGGGTTGACACCGCGAACCACACGAAAAGACTCGGCGACCTCGGGAAACTCAAGCGCCGCGAACTGGGAACCAACAGCCATCACGGAGCCGGTCAGTTTCGCCACTTCCGCCAGGCGGCCGTTTACTTGCGTCAAAGCTGCCGCACCCCCAGTCATCGCATTGATGATCAAGGGGTGCTGCAGCGGCAATCCGGCGCAAGTCGTATGAATGGACACGTCGGCGCTTTTCGTTTCCGGCAGGCAGTTATGCACGAGCGTCAGATCTTCGAACCCGGCGTTTGCCGGTCCATCAACCAATGCCATCGCCTGTCGCAGATGGTCGATTTTGCGTGACTGTCGGGTCAAATTCTACTACTCCTTGTTTTTGAACAAATGACCGAGTTTGTCGCCAATCGTCGCACCCAGAGAAGACGAGGCTCCCAGGAACGGAGCAAATTCTTTGCGGTCAGCATCTTCCTGCGCCTTGATCATACTCAGGCTGATCCGTTTTGCTTTCGGATCAACGCTCAATACTTTTACCGCTACTTTTTGTCCGGTCTGAACGACTTCTTCCGCCGTATTTATGCGTTTATCCGACATCTCGGAAATATGGACCAAGCCTTCCACACCGGGAACCAGCTCGACAAACGCGCCAAATTTGGACGTCCGGGTCACTTTGCCGGAAACAGTCGTGCCTTCGGCGAACTCGGCCACTGCCGTATGCCAGGGATCCGCCAGCAATTGTTTCATACCGAGGGAAACTTTACGTGTTTCCTTATCAACCTTGAGTACCTGCACCTTGACTTCGTCGCCGACTTTCACCAAATCCGCTGCATCATTGACCCGGTGCCAAGCCATCTCGGAAACGTGAACCAAACCTTCGATGCCGCCGACATCGACAAAAGCGCCGAACGTAGCCAACCGGCGTACTTCACCGGCAACAACCTGTCCGACCTCCAATTTTTCCAGAGCGCTAGCCTCTGACACACGCCGCTTGGCATCCAGCACGGCTCGCCGCGAAAATACCGCCCGTTGCTTCTCGCGATCCACTTCTATAGGTAGGGCTTCCATTGTCTTGCCCACATATGGCGTCAAGTCTTCCACGAAAGAAGAATCCACCTGGGACGCAGGCATGAAGCAACGTACGCCGAATACACCAATGGAAAGACCGCCTTTGACGACAGCGGTAACAGCAACTTCGATCGGCTCTCCGTCTTTCATGGCCTCTTCCATTTTGTCCCACGCCAGCAGCCGGTCAGCCTGCACTTTTGACAACTGAACAGATCCTTCCGCAGTTTCCGGGTCCAGGACCAATACACTCAGCAACTGTCCAACTACTACGACATCATGAGCATCCACAGGAGCGGGCCAAGCCAGTTCGGACAAGGCAATGATGCCTTCCGCCTTCTGACCGATATCCACGAACACGAGGTCGTTTTTGACCCCGACCACTTTCCCCGCCAAAACATTCCCTTTTTCAAGACGATCCTGAGTATCCAGATTTACCTGTTCCATGTTTTCCATCCTTTGTTTTACCTCCTCAATGATCCAGTCCGGCGTCGAAGCACCGGCCGTAATTCCTGCCTTTTCCATTCCTGCAAACCATGCAGGGTCCAGTTCCGCAGCCGTCTCTACCTGATATACCCGCGCGCCCGCCTTCCGGCATACCTCCGCCAAATGACGGGTATTGGCGCTATTGCGACCGCCAATGACCACGATGACCTTGACCTTTGACGCCAACCGAATCGCCGCGCTCTGCCGCTCTTCCGTGGCGCAGCAAATCGTCGGACTCACTTCCAGTTCCACGCCGCGCTGCTGTAGCGCCGCCAAAATGCCGTCGAATACGTCGTGTTCCAATGTGGTTTGTGATACAAGACCGACTTTGTCAGTCAGTTCCAACGCCGCAACATCTGCAGGCGTTTCCACGGCAACTGCCCCCGGCCCGGCCCAAGCCAGAATGCTTTTTACTTCCGGATGTTTTTTTTCACCGGCCACTACCACCTGAAATCCTTTTTCAGCAAATGAGCGCGCCGTCAGCTGCGCCTTTTTCACATGAGGACAAGTAGCGTCCAACAAGGAAATACCGCGCTGCGACGCTTCATCATAAACGTCAGGACCCACGCCGTGGGAACGAACCAGCACAGTTGCCTCGCCAGCCTCCGCCAGCGATTCCACCACATCAACGCCTTGTGTTTTCAGTCGCTCGATCATCTGGGGATTATGGATCAGCGGCCCCAACGTAAAAACCGGAACGCCAGCTTTTCCTGGCGCTGCCACCGCCATATCCACCGCGCGCCTGACTCCATAGCAGAACCCCATTTGTTCTGCCGTCACAACTTTCATGCAAGCCTCCATATTCCGAGTTCCTGTATATTATAGCTGTTTTTTGCCATCCTGTGCAAGGCAAGAAAAGTCCGGCCCCGCTAACGCAACGAATCCATCGTCATGTCAGCAGCGCCGGACTAAAGGACTACCGGATCAGTTCCGCTACTCTTCTTCTGTTTTTTTCCGGCTGGAAGCGCCCAAATCCATAAACTGTTTGCCGATTTCACCGGCAATAAACGGCAGAATGGCAAACCCGCCGATGATTCCCCACTCACTGAGCCCCAGTGTTTGTGTGCGGAATATTTCGTGCAGTGGGCCGTACAGGGCCAGCATCAACAGGGCAAAGGAGACTCCCACCCCTAGGTTCATGAACTTGTTGGAAAACAGTCCAATCTTGAACACCGAATAATGCTCGGACCGAGTGGTATATGCCCGCAACAGTTCGGCGCTGATCATGGTCGTGAACGCAAAGGTCCGCGCCATGGTTAGATCAAGATCCGGCGTTATGGGAGCGCCAAACGTAAAGTTCGGTGTAAGATAGGCCAGCGCATAGCAGAAGGCGCCAAGTACCGCAAAGGTCAGCACGCTGCTCTGGACTACGATCATTTTTTTCATGTTGCTGTTTAGTAGGGGTTCCTGCGGATCTCGCGGCTGCTGATCCATAACGCCCGGTTCCGGTTTTTCCATCCCCAGCGCCAAGGCCGGGAAGGCGTCGGTAACGAGGTTCAGCCACAGCAGCTGGATCGGCAGGAGGGGAATCGGCCACCCCAGAATCATCGCGAAGAATACGACAAAGATTTCGGCCAAGTTACAGGACATGAGAAAGAACACGAATTTGCGGATGTTGGCGAAGATGACCCGGCCTTCTTCTACTGCCGCCACAATGCTGGCAAAGTTGTCATCTGTCAGCACCATGTCCGCGGTTTCCTTGGTTACGTCCGTGCCGGTAATACCCATGGCCACGCCGATATCGGCTTTCTTGAGCGCCGGTGCGTCATTGACGCCATCGCCGGTCATGGCTGCAATCTCATTGTTGCATTGGAATGCTTCGACGATCGCCACTTTGTGTTCCGGGGATACGCGGGCGAATACCGAAGCTTTCTTCACGACTTTGCATAGTTCTTCTTTGGACATGGCGTTGAGTTCCTGCCCGGTCACGACCTGATGTTCGCCTTGGGCAATGCCGAGGTCCATTGCCACCGCCAGCGCCGTATCCCGATAGTCGCCGGTGATCATGATGGCGCGAATGCCTGCCTTGGTGCAAATCTTGACTGCTTCCCGCGCTTCGGCGCGCGGTGGGTCGATCATTCCCAGTAAGCCGACGAAGATAAGGTCTTTCTCGATCTGTCCCGGTTCCAGGTTCGCCGGTACTTCCGGAAAATCCCGATAGCCAACCGCCAGAACACGCAGGGCTTTTTTGGCCATTGCACTATTGGCGGCGAAAATACTCTCGCGTACGGTATCTGTGAGTTCGGTGATGGTCTGTTTACTGGAGATTTTGTTGCACCGGTTCAACAAGATATCCGGTGCGCCTTTGACAAACGCCCGTACGCTGCCATCGGGCTGACGATGGAATGTCGTCATCATCTTGCGGGCAGAGTCAAATGGAATTTCCTGCACCCGAGGAAATTTTTCGTTGATGGATTCGCTGTCGAATCCGGCCTTGGAGGCAACTACTACCAGCGCTCCCTCCGTGGGGTCTCCGGCAATTCTCCAGCCTTTGTCTTCGGCTCCCGGCTGCAGCACGGCATCGTTACAAAGCGCCGAGCCTTCCAGTAGCAGTTTCAGTCCCGACTCGGCTCCCACATCCAGTGCACTGCCGTTTCGGCTGAAAGTACCTTCCGGGGTGTAGCCTTCTCCGCTGACTTCCAGCAGTTCACCATCGGCAAAAAGCCGGACTACTGTCATTTGGTTTTGGGTTAGCGTTCCGGTTTTATCCGAGCAAATGACGGTTGTGCTCCCCAAGGTTTCCACTGCATGCAGTTTTTTCACGATGGAGTTCTTTTTTACCATGCGTTGCATGCCGATGGCCAAAACGATGGTCACTACCGCCGGCAAGCCTTCCGGTATGGCCGCCACCGCCAGGCTGACCGCCGTCATGAACAGCAGGGTCACTTCATCGGTTGTCAGGTTCCCGTCCCGGTAGCCTTGGTAGATCCCCAGAATGAATACAACGGCGCAGACGGCCAAACATAGTAGGCCCAAGACTTTGCCGAAGGAGGCCAGTTTTTCCTGTAGCGGCGTGCTTTGGTCTTCAAACGAGGAGATCATTTCGGCTATTTTGCCGATTTCCGTATCCATGCCGGTTCCTATGACAACAGCCCGACCTCGTCCATAGGTGGCCACGGTTCCCATATACCCCATGTTGTGACGATCTGCCAACGAGGCTTCATGGTCCATGGCCGCTATTTCTTTGTCTACCGGTACGGATTCACCGGTCAGGCTAGCTTCTTCTACTTTCAGGTTCATCGATTCGAGAATTCGAACGTCGGCTGGAATGTAGTCTCCGGCTTCCAGCAACACGATATCTCCCACTACCAGTTCACGGCTTGGAATCGTCTGGATGACGCCTCCGCGCACTACTTTGGAATTGGGAGCGGCCATTTTTTGCAGGGCTTCCAGCGCTTTTTCCGCTTTGGATTCTTGAAATACGCCAAGCGCTGCATTGAGTACGACGATTGTCACTATAACCAGCGAGTCGGTGACTTCTCCGACGAAGGCGCTTACGGCGCTGGCTGCGATTAGAATTAAGACCAGAAAATCTTTGAATTGCGCCAGCAGCCTTTCCCACAAGGTTGCGCGTGGCTTCCCTTGCAATTCATTCGGACCATTTTTCTCAAGCAGCTGTGCGGCTTCTTTTTCCGTTAAGCCTTTGTGCAAATCGCTTCCCAGCTGTTCGACCACTTCCGTTGCGCTTTTTTGATACCATAAACCGTTCAATTTGTATACTCCCCTTCCATACATATCCCATATCCCCGCATTTGCCAAGGATGTAGGATACCAGCCTGATTGCGCCGTTTGAGATCCTTCTGTTAAAGACCTATCGGTTTTAGATCAGGCAATTCCGTATACCCGGTTATCACCCAAATATCTTCCACCGCACCTTCGGCGCCAGTTACCTCAACAACATTCTGCCCTTTGAATTAGCAGTCTACATAAAAATCCCCACATCACCCCCTTACACTTTTTATATTGCATAGCCCATTCTGCCTTAATGCTATGCGATCACGAGCTGCTTATACAAAAGCCCCAGCTTTTCTGACCAGCGCTTAGGGTTTTCAACAAGAC